>JBKJZS010000583.1:0-6917 GCA_046714915.1 Polaromonas sp.
CCGTCGACCACGCCGAACGGAGGCATCAGCTCGCCGCCGGCATGCACCGAGATTTCAAACTTGCCGCCCGACATGGCCTTGACCGCGTTGGCAAACACCTCGGCAGCGCCATAGATCGTATCCAGCGGCTTGGGGAAGCTGGAGGCCAGGCGCCAGCGAACGGCGGCCTGCGCATGGACGGCAGGTGCGACGCCCGCAGCCAGGACACCGGCAATGCCGGCATTTTTGATAAGGGAACGACGATCCATGAACTGACTCCTCGGGTATTGATAGATTGAAGACACACGTGAGTCTAGGAATCACCCATCTAATAACCATTAGGAGTTACCCACTCGGGGCTTCACCTCATTGACGAAAAAAGCAACGCGAAACACCCCTTTCAGGGTATCGCGTCCTGGTTTGCCTGCCGCCACTGCTTACAGCTTTTCCGACTGCATGAAACTGTCGAAACGCGCTTCGGTGAAACGGAACCACAGGTTCTGGTCACGCCGGAAACTTGAGAAATCGTCGTAGATTTTTTCCGGGCCGGGTTTTTGGCGCTGATCTCGGAATACAGGGCCATGGACTCCTTGAAAGCGCTGTCCATGATGTCCTTGGGGAAGGGCAAGACCTTGGTTTTGGAGGCCACCAGCTGCTTCAGCGCATTCGGATTGCGGGCGTTGTACTTGGCCTGCAGTTCGGTGTGGGCGTAGGCGGAGGCGGCGTCCACAATCGCCTTGTTTTCGGCCGACAGCGCCTCATAAGCCTTGGTGTTGACAAAGGGCTTTGTTTTTCAGGCCACCGATTTGAGGGCCGCTTTGGGCGCCTTGCCCGAGGCCAGCAAGGTACCGAAACGCGCGGCGATCGATTGTTCAATACCGGCTGCGTCCAGCCCCTGCTGGGCCAGCAGCTTGGCCGGATCGCCATGTTCGGTGAATTCGTCGCGCAAGCCCAGCTGCAGCAGCGGTTTTCCGACACCGGCCTCAGCCAGCGCCTCCGCGACGGCACTGCCGGCGCCGCCCATGACCGCGCCTTCTTCCAGCGTGACCAGTGCGTCGTGGCTGGCGGCCACCTGCAGCAGCAATTCCAGGTCAAGCGGCTTGGCCCAGCGCATGTTGACTACGGTGGCACCCAGTTTTTCGGCGGCCTGAAGCGCCGGATAGAGCAAGGTGCCGAAGACGAAAATGGCCAGCCCCGCACCTGGGCGACGCAGCTCTCCCTTGCCAAAAGGCAAAGCGTCCAGGCCGGCCTGTGTGGCGACGCCGGCCCCGGTACCGCGCGGATAACGCACCGCCACCGGATGGTTCTGCTCATAAGCGCTGCTCAGCAGCTGGCGGCATTCATTCTCGTCGGCCGGGCAGGCCACACTCATGTTCGGGATGCAGCGCAGGTAGGCGATGTCGTAAGCACCGGCATGGGTGGCGCCATCGGCGCCGACCAGGCCGGCACGGTCCAGCGCGAACACCACCGGCAGATTCTGCAGCGCCACGTCGTGGATCAGCTGGTCATACGCCCGCTGCAAAAAAGTCGAATAAATCGCCACCACCGGCTTCAGGCCCTCGCAAGCCATGCCAGCGGCAAAGGTCACCGCGTGCTGCTCGGCAATCCCAACGTCGTAATAACGCCCCGGAAAACGCTTGTGAAACTCCACCATGCCCGAGCCTTCGCGCATGGCTGGGGTGATGCCGACCAACCGGCTGTCTTTCTCAGCCATGTCGCACAGCCAATGGCCAAACACCTGGGTAAAGGTCTGTTTGGCCGGTGCAGCGGATTTTTGCAGACCCATGGCGGGGTCAAATTTGCCGGGGCCATGATAAGCCACCGGGTCGGCTTCGGCCAGCTTGTAGCCTTGACCCTTTTTGGTCACCACATGCAGGAACTGCGGGCCTTTGAGGTGCTTGATGTTTTCCAGCGTGGGAATCAGCGACTCCAGGTCGTGGCCGTCAATAGGACCGATGTAGTTGATGCCGAAATTTTCAAACAAGGTGGCCGGCACCACCATGCCTTTGGCATGCGTCTCCAGCCGCTTGGCCAGCTCGAACAGCGACGGAGCAACCTTGAGCACCTGCTTGCCGACATTTTTGGCCGACGCATAAAATTGCCCGCTCATCAGCTGCGCGAGGTAGCGGTTCAGTGCGCCGACCGGAGGGCTGATGCTCATGTCATTGTCATTGAGCACCACCAGCAGCTTGCAGTCGCAGACGCCGGCGTTGTTCAGCGCCTCAAAGGCCATGCCGGCACTCATCGCGCCGTCGCCAATGATGGCCACCGCGTGGCGGTCCTCGCCCTTTTGTTTCGCCGCCATCGCCATGCCCAGCGCGGCAGAAATCGAGGTCGATGAATGCGCCGTGCCAAAAGTGTCGTACTCGCTCTCGTCGCGTCGCGGAAAACCGCTGAGACCGCCCAATTGCCGCAGGCTGCCCATGCGCTCGCGCCGACCGGTCAGGATCTTGTGCGGATAAGTCTGATGGCCCACGTCCCACACCAGCCGATCGTCCGGCGTATTGAACACATAGTGCAAGGCGACAGTGAGTTCCACGGTGCCGAGGTTGGAGCTCAGATGGCCGCCGGTTTGCGAGACGCTGTGCAGCACATAGGTGCGCAGCTCGTCGGCCAGCGTTTTCAGCTGGGCACGCGGCAGCAAGCGCAAATCTGCGGGACTATTAATGGTTTCAAGCAATTGGTACATCGTCATGTCTTGTTTCTTTCGGGCGCCGCACGCCTCTACCTCAAGTCTGGCCTCAGGTCGTGCGGTTCACCAGCATATCGGCGAGCGCACTCAGCGCTTCAGTGTGTTTGAGCTCACTGGCCTTCAAACTGTGATGCGCCTGCGACAGCAGTTCCTGCGCGTAATTGCGGGACGCGGGCAAACCCATCAAAGAGACAAAAGTAGGCTTGTCCTGGGCGGCGTCTTTGCCTGCCGTTTTGCCGAGCGTGGCCGAATCGGCCGTCACATCCAAAATATCGTCCACCACCTGAAAAGCAAGCCCCACCGCCGCACCGTAGTCACGCAGCGCACCTTGCGCCGGCGTTGAGGCGACACCGCAGGCAGCCCCCATCATCACGCTGGCCTGCAGCAAGGCGCCGGTTTTCAGGCGGTGCATGTCGTGCAGCTGCTCCGACGAGAGGGTTTTACCGACACTGGCCAGATCAATCGCCTGGCCACCGGCCATGCCCTGGTAACCCGCCGCCTGAGCCAGCATCCGACACAAGGCTGCCTGGGTTGCGCCATCGACCGAGCCGCCTTCGGGCGTCAGCAGCTCAAATGCCAGCGCCTGCAGCGCATCGCCTGCCAGCAAGGCCTGCGCCTCGCCAAACCTGACATGGACGGTTGATTTGCCGCGCCGCAACACGTCGTTGTCCATGCAGGGCATGTCGTCGTGCACCAGCGAATAGGCGTGAATCAGCTCCACCGCGCAGGCCACGCGCAGGGCCGCCTCCGGACGGCCATCGACCGCTTCGCAGGCGGCCATGACCAACAGTGGGCGCAGGCGCTTGCCACCGTCGAGCACAGCGTAACGCATCACGTCTCCCAACCCGGCAGGAGCCGGCCTGGGCTCGGGGGGCGCCACCCAGCGCGTCAAGGCCCGCTCTACCGCCGCAAGTTGTTTGGCGCTCCAGGCGTCCAGCGTGAAAGGTTTGTGCTCAGTCAAAGTGTTTACTCTTGGTTCCAGGGCTTGAGCTCGCTGCCCTCCAGCACCTTGATCTGGTTTTCCACGGCTTCGAGCTTGTCACGGCAGAACTTGAGCAGCTCCGCGCCGCGCTGGTAACCGGTGAGCAGCTGGTCGAGCGGCAACTGGCCCGATTCCAGCCGGGCCACCAGGGTTTCGAGCTCTTCCAGCGCAGCTTCATAACTGGCAGGGGCATTGAGAGAAAGGGCGGGGGGAGTTTTAGCCATCGTTAATTCGTTTGAAAGCTGATTTTAGGCCGTTGCGCGCCAGCTTTTGACATGAGGACATTGTTTCCCCAGATGGTCCCAGTTTAAGAGACAGCGGGTCGGCGCCGTCGGCCCCCGCAGGACGCGGCAGACATCGCCCAACAGGGCTGCGCGCTACAATTGCTGACCATTCTCGTCCTGGCGCCTCGCTTGCCCATCAGGATTGCCTGCCCCTTCATCTACCTCACCCGAAATCGCCTGTTTCGGCAATTGCATGTCCGATTTAAGCCTTCGTCTATTGCAGGCCACCAGCCAGCTCCCCGTCTCCAGCTACTTTGACGCCGGCCTGTACCAGCGGGAGCAGCAAAAACTGTTTTCGCAAGGCCCGCGTTATGTGGGGCACAAACTGGCCGTGCCCGCGCTGGGCGACTATTACGCATTGCCGCAGGAGCTCGGCGGCCGCGCGCTGGTTCGCAATGCGTCTGGCGTCGAGCTGATTTCGAATGTCTGCCGGCACCGCCAGTCCACCATGCTGCAGGGCCGCGGCTCACTGGGTAACGGTGCTGACAGCAACATCGTTTGTCCGCTGCACCGCTGGACCTATAACACCAGCGGCGAGCTGATCGGTGCACCGCACTTTCAGGTAGACCCCTGCCTGAACCTGAATCGTTACCAAACCAGCAGCTGGAACGGTTTGGTGTTTGAAGACAATGGCCGCAACATCGCCGCCGAAATGGCGTCGCTGGGGCCAACGCAGGACCTCGATTTTTCCGGCTACCAGCTCGACAAAATTCACCTGCACGAGTGCAACTACAACTGGAAGACCTTCATCGAGGTGTATCTGGAGGACTACCACGTTGGCCCTTACCACCCCGGTCTGGGCGCGTTCGTCACGACCGACGATCTGCGCTGGGAGCTGACGCCCCACTACTCGGTGCAGACCGTCGGCGTGTCTGACAAGCTGGGCAAACCTGGCACCGACATTTACAAAAAATGGCATGACGTGGTGCTGCAGTACCGAAACGGCGTGCCCCCTAAATACGGAGCCATCTGGCTGACCTACTATCCCAATGTGATGGTCGAGTGGTACCCGCATGCCCTGGTGGTCAGCACCCTGCACCCGCAGGGGCCGGACAAGACCCTGAACGTGGTGGAATTTTTCTACCCCGAGGAGATCTGCGCGTTCGAGCGCGCGTTCACGGAAGCGCAGCAGGCCGCCTACATGGAAACCTGCGTCGAAGACGACGAAATTGCGCTGAGCATGGACGCCGGCCGCAAGGCCTTGATGCAGCGCGGCGACAACGAGTTTGGCCCTTATCAGAGCCCGATGGAAGACTGCATGCAGCATTTTCACGAGTGGTACCGGCGCGAAATGGGTGCCAGCAAAACCACGCAAATGCTTTAGCCGACCTCCTACGCTCCCTATTTGCTATTATTTTGACAGCTTGTTTCGACCATCCCTATTGGGATTAATCCACTTTTACCCTCGTTGTGCCTAATTCCACCAGGAGTGCTGGCCTCCCTGGGCCAGCTGTGCATGACACGGGCCTACAGCCTGGCCAAAACCCGCAGTGCAACGCTGCTGGTAGCGAATTTTCAGTACTCCTGCATTGTGTTCGGCGCCCTCTACAGACTGGTGCTGTCTGGTGACCGGATTCCGCTGATCGGCTGGGCCGGCATGGCGCTGACTGTAGCCAGCGGGATCGCAGCCACCTTTTTACGCGCCCGTGCCGCGCCGGACTCCCCGCCGAAGAACATTGAACAGCGCCGCTCCACAGTCGGGCGTGATAAGGCGCGGCAAGCCCTTGCCGGAGCGCACAATACTTAAGCAGGCCTGCAAAGCTTGGACCCTGCCCCACCCGCCGTTAGGCTGCGGCGCTTTTTTGCCCAGGAGCCGATATGTACACCACCTTGATCTCCGCCGAACAGCTGCATGCGTTGCTGGCCAGCCAACAGCGCCACATGGTGTTTGACTGCAGCTTCGACCTGATGCGGCCGCAGGCCGGCAAACACCAGTACCTGGAAGCGCACATTCCGGGCGCCATCTATGCCAACCTGGACACAGACCTGAGCGCCAAACACGGCATGCCCGGTGTCCACGGCGTACTGACTGCCAGCGGGGCTGACCAACCCGCCTCCGGTGGCCGCCACCCGCTACCCAACCGCGAAAAGTTTGCCACCTGGCTTTCCAGTGTCGGTTTTAGCAACGACATGCAGGCCGTGGTGTACGACCGCAACGGCGCCAACTATTGCGGCCGCCTGTGGTGGATGCTCAAGTGGGCCGGCCATGAGGCGGTGGCAGTGCTCGACGGCGGGCTGCAAGCCTGGCAGACCTACCAGAAGGAGACGGATAGCGTCCCAGGCGCCGCCATAGCAAGTGGCGAAGAGCCCTCCCACTTCCAGTCGAACTTCTTTCTTGGCCCCGAAAAGGCTGCCCTGATAACGGGCAAAAGAGTAGTGGGCCAGCTGGGCCGGCCGGGCCAGACTCTGGTTGATGCCCGGGCACCGGCACGCTTCCGGGGCGAGGTCGAACCACTGGACCCGGTGTCCGGCCATATCCCCGGCGCCCTCAACCGCCCTTTCAGCCAGAACATGGCCGCCAACGGCAGGTTCAAACCGGCCGACCAGCTCAGGGCCGAATTTGAATCCCTGCTTGCTGGCCGCGACCCGGCCAGTGTGGTGCACCACTGCGGCAGTGGCGTTAGCGCCATCCCTAACCTTCTAGCGATGGAAATCGCCGGTCTGGGCCGGGCCGGTCTGTACGCCGGCAGCTGGAGCGACTGGTGCAGCGACCCTAGCCGCCCTGTGGCTAAGGGATAGTGTAGTGTTGCATTCTTGATGGCACATTAAACCGATGGATTTTTGCTCAGGGCTAGGCGCAAACCACAGCGATACCCGTAGGTATCGCGCGGATGTGCAACAACGCCCTGGGCGAAAAGACGCGGTTTTAAGTGCCAGATAGAGTGCAACACTACACTAGACAGTGGCTAGCATCATGGCCAGCGGCAGTACCGGCAACAGGGCATCGACCCGGTCCAGCACGCCGCCATGGCCCGGCAGC
>JBKJZS010000584.1:0-12927 GCA_046714915.1 Polaromonas sp.
CCCCTGAACCTCCAGCTGTCAATTGACTTTAATCCAGCTGCCAATGCTTGATAGGGCGGTTTTGTCGCCGTTTCAGCTTCTTTTTCCTGCCCGTACAGCACATTGATGGACAGGCTGGCCCCGGGCAATTCCTCGATATATTCGCCATCACGACACCATGCCGGTCGGCCGTTTAAAGCAAAAGCCCCTGTTCATGCGGCCTGCATGCTAACGATAGTTGATTGTGTTTTGGATAACTGACGCATAATATAGGGGTGTGAATGTCAGCATTCGCACACGTTAGGTGATCGGTCAGTTTCGCGCGCTACAGCGGTACGTATAAGATTTGTTGTGCTTTCGGGACCCCATCGCTTTTGTTTTTGTGTTTTAGAGGAGTCCCTTCATGGGCAACAAACTATACGTCGGCAACCTGCCTTACTCGGTGCGTGACGAAGATCTGCAACAATCTTTTGGCCAATTCGGCGCTGTCACCAGCGCTAAAGTCATGATGGAACGCGACACGGGTCGCTCCAAAGGCTTTGGCTTTGTCGAAATGGGCAGCGATGCTGAAGCCCAAGCCGCAATTACCGGCATGAACGGCCAGCCTTTGGGCGGCCGTAGCGTTGTCGTGAACGAAGCGCGTCCGATGGAAGCTCGTCCTCCACGTACCGGCGGCTTCGGCGGCGGCGGTGGTGGCTACGGCGGTGGTGCCGGTGGTGGCGGCGGCTACGGTGGTGGCGGCGGCGGTGGCCGTTCCGGCGGTGGCGGCAGCGACGGCGGCTTCCGCAGCCCGTACGGCGGCGGCGGTAGCGGCGGTGGCCGTTCCGGCGGCTCCGGCGGTGGACGCGGCGGCTATTAAGCCCTCGCAACAAACCGGCAATTGCCCGCAGCTTCAGACTTGATCTGAAGAATGCCCCAAAGGCTCCCGAACTTCAGGTTTTGGAGCCTTTTTGCTTTCCTGCCTTAGGGTCTTGACGCTTGCGCGGGCGCCCGTGCCGCATCCAGTCAAACCGCGCGGTGGGCAGTAGCCGGGGCAGCCGCGCTGGAGGCACCGGTGATGAAGACAAGTTTTGCCTTATTGCTCCGGCCAGGCTAAGAGCGTTCAGTGCGGCGGTGGACTACAGATGCTTGTAGGGCGTCAGCGCCCGATTAGCCGTCGGGTTAGGGCGCGCGACCAGCGGCGGCGTTGCGCGGCACCAGCACACCTTTTACGCGGCCCTTCAGGTCTGCCACCCTATCGAGATTGTCGTAGGCGAACGTATCTCCGGCAAAACGGTCACGCCCGCGCGTGATGACCACCGGCAGATGCGATTTGACGCGCTCTTCGTTCACAAACACATGCAGGAACTCGCCACGGAATTCGAGCCGCGGGATTTCTTGTCCGTTGGCGTCCCGGGCTGCGTCCCGCACCACCAGCGCATGACCGATCAGCTGGACCTCCGAGCCGTCGCCATTACTCAGCGCGCGATCACCGGTCGAGGTCGTCAGCCGACCCTCCGCGTTGTAGCTCCGGATCAGCGCCTGGTCAATTTCCAGCGTGTCAGTCTCCGGATAGTGGCGCACCTCTGTGCCCGATACATCACTTTTGAGCTGGCCCGCGTCATCAAAAGTTTTAATGCCAAACTTGCGCATGTAGTAATCGGGTTCAGCGCTGACCGCCTTGCGGCTTTCCGGTACCAGCGAGGCCGGGGTGTTTCGCACCAGCCAATAAGTACCCAAAGCCAGCAGACCCATCAGCAGGACCGGGATGTAGATCGCCGTGCGCTCCCATCCCCGGGACGCAGCTTGCCAAATGCTGCGCCAAGTCGGCGCGGCGCCCATAACGGGCCACAGGCGACGTCTGCCGGCCATTATTGCGTGTACTCCTGCAATAGCCCGGCATAGCGGCCACTGGCCACCATCAACAGATCACACAGTTCACGTACCGCGCCATCGCCGCCCCGCGCTTGCGTGACATAGTCCGCCAAGGCCTTGACCTCCGCATGGGCGTTGGCGGGCGCGCAGCTCAGTGCAACGCGACGCATCACCGGCAAGTCCGGCCAATCGTCGCCCATGAACGCAGCGTCAGACCAGCCCAGGCCCAACGCTTTCAGGGTGATCTCAGCCGCCGGGCGCTTGTCCTCAGTGCCGAAATGGGCGTGGATAACGCCCAATGCTTGCAAACGGGACCGCAAAACGGCACTGTCGCGGCCGGTGATCACGGCTGGCGTGATGCCGGCCCTTTGCAGCAGCTTCAGGCCATGGCCGTCAAGGGTGTTGAAGCGCTTGAGGGTCTCGCCCGCCGCATTGAAACTGGCCTGTGGCGCCGCCCGGCGGTCGCCTTCCGGATACTCGCCAAAATACAGGCCCCCATCAGTCAGCACCCCATCGACATCGAAAAAGACTACCTTCACCTTCTGCGCCAGCAGCAGCAGTTCGGGGGCAAAGTTCAGGGCCGGAAAATGGGGCTTCATCAGCATTTCTTCCGGACCGGCACGACCGAACGCAGCGCAAGGCCGCTCCAAGCAAGTTCAGCCCTCTGGGGCAAAGGTGCAATATTTGAAGCGACAAGCGTGGGGGCCATCGAACGCAGCGAAGGGTCGCCCCGAGCAAGTTCAGCCCCCTTGGGGGGCAGCGTAGTACGCGAAGCGACAAGCGTGGGGGCCATCAAATCACCTTGGCGCGCATCAGGTCGTTGCTGTTGAGCGCACCGCACAACACACCCGTGTCGTCCACGACCAGCACACTGGTAATACGGTGCTGCTCCATCAGCGCCACCGCCTCCACGGCCAGCGCACCGGCGCGCAAGGTACACGGGTTGGGGTGCATGACCTCCGCGGCCTTGCTGCTCCGCAAGTCCACGCCTTTTTCAATCAGCCGGCGCAAGTCACCGTCGGTAAAAATGCCGAGTACACGGCGCGCGTCATCGACCACAGCCGAGGCGCCCAAACCTTTGTCGCTCATCTCGCGCATCAGTTCGGTAAAGCCGGTTTGAAGCCCTACAGCCGGAATCGCGTCGCCGGTACGCATCACATCGCTGACATGGGTCAGCAGCTTGCGGCCCAATGCGCCGCCGGGGTGGGAGCGGGCGAAGTCTTCTTCCCTGAAGCCGCGTGCATCAAGCAGGGCCACGGCCAACGCATCGCCCAGCGCCAATTGCGCGGTGGTGCTCGCGGTCGGCGCCAGATTGAGCGGACAAGCTTCCAGCGTCACGCTGCTGTCCAGCGTGACGTTGCCATATTCGGCGAGCGTCGATGCCCGGCCGCCGGTGATGGCCACCAGCGGCACGCCCAGACGGCGCAGCACGGGCAGGATGGCGGTGAGCTCTTCGCTCTCCCCACTGTTCGATATCGCCAGCACGACGTCGACTGCCTTGACCATTCCCAGGTCGCCATGGCTGGCTTCGGCAGGGTGCACAAACATGGCCGGCGTGCCGGTCGAGGCCAGTGTTGCGGCAATTTTGCGGCCTATGTGCCCGCTCTTGCCCATACCCATCACCACCACCCGACCCCTACAATTCAGCATGAGTTGCACAGCTTGAGCGAATTCGGGGCCGATCCGGCTCTTCAAGCCGAGTACTGCGGCCGCCTCAATCTCAAAGGTCTTGTGGGCGAGCGCCAATGCTTGCGCGGGGTCAAAATTAGCGGTATCAAAGCTCATCTCCGCATTCTATAGACCGGCATCGAAGGCTTATTGGGGTCTGAGCCCAAATTCGCCGCGCCTTCAGCTCGCCCGGAGGGCGCGGCGCGAAGCACCGTGGCGAAACTGGTGTCTGGCACCAATAACCCATCAGCTACCATCCACGCATGACCGGGCTCGAACTGACATTGCTGTATCTGCTGGCTGCTGTGCTGGGCGTGGTCGCCTGCCGCTCGCTCAAGTTACCGCCCATGCTCGGTTATCTGGCGGTGGGTGTGGTCATCGGCCCCAACGCACTGGCGCTGGCGCAAAACTCTGACGGCGTGCGCCACCTCGGCGAGTTTGGCGTGGTCTTCCTGATGTTTGTGATCGGGCTCGAATTCAATTTGCCCAAGCTGCGCTCCATGCGACGCCACGTGTTCGGTCTGGGCCTGCTGCAGGTGGCATTGACCATTGTGCTGGCCACCATCGGCTCGCTATTCCTGGCTACCCTGGCGCCCACACTGTGGAAAATGCATTGGCAAGCGGCGCTGGCGCTATCGGGCGCCATGGCCATGAGCAGCACGGCCGTGGTGGTCAAGCTGCTGTCCGAACGGCTGGAGCTGGAGTCCGAACATGGCAAACGCGTGATGGGCATTCTGCTGTTTCAGGATCTGGCTGTGGTGCCCCTACTGGTCCTGATTCCTGCCTTGGGCGCCTCGCCGGACAAGCTGCTAATGGCCTTGGCGATTGCAGGACTCAAAGCGGCCGTGCTGGTCGGCTTGCTGCTGACCGGTGGCCAGCGTCTGATGCGCTGGTGGCTCACGCTGGTGGCCCGGCGCAAAAGCGAGGAGCTCTTTGTGTTGAACCTGCTGCTGGTCACCCTGGCACTGGCATGGCTGACGGAGCTGGCGGGTTTGAGTCTGGCGCTCGGCGCTTTTATTGCCGGCATGCTGATCTCCGAAACCGAATACAAGCATCAGGTGGAAACCGACATTCGACCTTTTCACGATGTACTGCTGGGCCTGTTTTTCATCAGCATCGGCATGATGCTCGACTGGCGCGAGGTCGCGCACCACTGGCCACTGGTGCTGCTGCTGCTGACCCTGCCGGTGCTGTTCAAGCTGGTACTGGTGACGGCGCTGGCCAAGGCTTTGGGCGCAACCACCGGGGTGTCGCTGCGCACCGGCTTGTACCTGGCGCAGGCGGGCGAGTTCGGCTTTGTGCTGCTGACCCTGGCACAGAAAAACAGCCTGGTCCCACCGGAGTTGCTCAACCCGATTCTGGCCAGCATGGTGCTTTCCATGCTGGCCACGCCCTTCATCATCATGTACAGCAACCGCATTGTGATGCGGCTGGTCAGCAGCGAATGGCTGCAGCAGTCGGTGCAAATGACCTCAATTGCGCGCAAGTCCATGAACGTCAACAAACACGTGATCATCTGCGGTTATGGCCGCTGCGGGCAAAATCTGGGCCGAATGCTTGACGGCGAGGGCATACCCTATATGGCGCTAGACTTGGACCCGGACCGGGTACGCCAAGCAGCGGCGGCAGGCGATTCAGTGGTGTTTGGTGATGCCGTGCGGCTGCAGTCCCTGATGGCGGCGGGCTTGGCCCGCGCCAGCGCCGTGGTAGTGACGTATTTGGACACCGCCAGCGCAATGAAGGTCCTGGCCAACATCCGCGCCCATGCGCCCACCGTGCCGGTCATCGTACGCACGGTGGACGACCATGACCTGGAAAAACTTCAGGCTGCTGGCGCGACCGAGGTCGTTCCGGAAGCCATCGAAGGCAGCCTGATGCTGGCCAGCCATGCGCTGGCGCTGGTTGGCGTGCCCATGCGCCGCGTGATTCGTGTGGTGCAGGAGCAGCGCGATGCACGCTACAACCTGCTGCGCGGCTACTTTCACGGCGCCGATGACAACACTGTCAACGAGATTGACCAGGCGCGGCTGGCCACCCTAACGCTGCCACTGGGCACGCTGTTGGTAGGTAAACCGCTGGCCGCGCTGGCGCTACATGCTTCGGGTGTGCGTGTGGTCAGCCTGCGGCGGGGCAACGGCAAAATGCTTGATGCCCACGAGGAAACCCTGCTCGAAGGCGGCGATACGCTGGTGCTGTCCGGCAAACCGGCGGCTCTGGCGATGGCTGAAGAGAAACTGCTGCGCGACCGCCCCTCGCAAAAATAACCTCGTCCGCCATCAGGCATAGGCAGCAGGTCGACCTGCCCGTCGGCCACTTTGGGACATCATGACGGTCAACCTGTTCGTACCGGTCATTGACAAAGGACATCTCATGAAGCGCCGCAGCGTTTTGTTGACCATGGCTGCGAGCTGCTGGTCCGTTTCCCGGGCGCAAGGTTCTCCGGACCTGCCGGCCCTCTTGCGTACAGGCGGCTGTGTGGTGATGCTCAGGCACGCGCAAACCACTCCGGGCGTGGGTGACCCGACCCACTTTCGTGTCGACCAGTGCAACACCCAGCGCAACCTGAGCGAAGAAGGGCGGGCGCAATCGCGTCGCATTGGCCAGTGGTTCAGGACCCACGGCCTGCAAGCGCGTGCGGTGCAGTCCAGCGCCTGGTGCCGCTGCAGAGACACCGCCGATTTGGCATTTGGCCGCCACACTGTGTTGGCCGCGCTCGCCTCCACATTTAACGATCGCGCTGACCAGGCCAGCCAGACACAGGCTCTGCGGGCGCGGCTCAGGACGGTGCCAGCAGGACAATTTGATGTCTGGGTAACACACCAGGTCAACATCGCGTCATTGACGGGGGCGGGTCCGGCCATGGGCGAAGCATTTATCCTTGGCACAGAAGGCACAATCCTGGCCCGTACGCGCTTTGAATAGGCCATGCCCGATATGCTCAGCCTTACCCACCAGACCAGCAGCCAATACCTCCGAAACCATATCCGTACCGTGCCGGACTGGCCCGCGCCGGGCATCCAGTTTCGCGACATCACCCCGCTGCTGCAAGACCCCCAAGTCTTTCGCGTTCTGATCGACGCCTTTGTGCACCGCTACATGGACAAAAGTCTGCGCCCGGACGTGGTGGCGGGGTTGGATGCGCGTGGTTTTATTTTGGGCGCTGTCGTTGCCTACGCGCTCAATGCCGGATTTGTGCCCATCCGCAAGAAAGGCAAGCTGCCGTTTACAACCGTGCAGGAAACCTACGAGCTGGAATACGGCAGTGCCACTGTTGAGCTGCACACAGACGCCGTCAAGACGGGCGACAAAGTGCTGCTGATCGATGACTTGATTGCCACAGGAGGCACCATGATGGCCGGCAAAAAACTGCTTGAAAAGCTGGGCGCCATCGTGGTCGAGGGGGCCGCAATTGTCGATTTACCGGAGCTGGGCGGTTCTGCCAAATTGACCGCCGCCGGACTGCCGCTGTTCACGCTGCTGAGTTTTGCCGGGCATTGAGCGACACGGAGGCGACCAGGTGAGCCGCCCCGGAGAAACTCTGTTTTCAGTTCGCTCGTGGCTTAATCGCGGCGATATGGATGCTGGTCGCGCTCAATAATTGCCCCCGCGCGATGCCCAATAGGGTGCAAAGAAGCTGACGCCTCTCAAGGATCTTGCGGATATTAAGCCCAGCCCTACACCACAGCAATTTTCGCCCGCAAGCAGGGGGCCACAGGCCGCATCAGCCCGCTAATGCAAATCGCCGTACTGGGTCGAGCTCAACGCGGGCACCAAGGCCGGCGATTCCGTCATTTCGGTATCCTCAAACCCGGTGAGCAGGGTATAGGACCATGGGCCGGTGCGGGTCGTCACGCCTTTTCCAGCCGCCGCTGCTCCCTGGGCCGACGCAGCAGCGAGTGCTTGCTTGAATGCCGCCACCTCGTCGGCCTGAATAGGCTCATAACGTGAAGTGGCGAGGCTTTGTGCGGCGGAGGCCGGCCCGGCCAAGGCCGCGTTCAGCGCAGCATGCAAGCTCTCGGCGCCAAGCGAGTCAGGGTTCCGACTGGTTCCATGCCCGCGTGACTGGGGGCGGCCAATGGCGACCAGCTCATTCATGCGCCAGTACACCGCTGTCACACGAATGTCATAGCGCGACTTGGCACTTTGCGCAATCATGACTTCTATTTCGGCCAGTCGCTCCGTCTGACCGCCAAACTGCTGCGCCAAGTCCATCATGACCATAAACTGGTCACCACGCGGGTCCAGCGAAAGAACCTTGAATTTATAGCTGGCTGACAACACACCGGCGCGGATCATGGCTTCTCGCACAGCGGTGTACAGCAACTCCCGTTTTGCGTGGCGTTGCGACCTGCCCTGGCTGGTTTGCCCAGTTGCACTGGCGACATTGGGACCGCCGTTCAGAGACACCGCTACCGAAGCTTTCTCCCGCGCTTCCGCAAGGGGTCGGGAGCGGTCATCGCGCGTCAATCCCGAGCTGCCGTTGTCCGGCTGTGCCGTGCCAGACGCATTCCTTCGTTTGCTGGATTTACCGGAAAACCAATTGAAAAATGACATGGACTCGCGCCTGAAAAACGACCGCCGCATGCGCAGCGATCGGGGGTTTAGTTGCAAACACCTTACAACCTCTGGGAGGAGTTTACTGAGTCCTCTGCCACTTGTCGCCTCCCGCCCGAGGCCCGAACACACGGCATAAATCGGGGCTTCGCGCATTTCTGCAATAAATCACGGTTTCGCGGGTTAAGCGTCCCCTGACGGCGGCTCTTGCCGGGACTTTGTTTCTTGCTTGCCACTCGTCATCACCCAGAAGCTCGCTGAATCCGCCCCCTTCGCCTCACACGCGACCCTATTTACCGATGCAAAACTTCGAGAAAATTTCGCCCAGCAGGTCGTCCGGCGTGAACTCGCCAGTAATGTCGCTCAAGGCATTTTGGGCCTGCCGCAGGTCTTCAGCCAGCAGATCCAGCGCAGGGGCGGGGGCGCGTAACTGCGCAGCGGCCCGCGCCAGCTGAATGTCGACCTGAACCAGCGCGCGCACATGGCGCTCGCGCGCCATGAACACGCCCTCGGGCACAGCCTGCCAGCCCGCAACATGCAGCAATTGCTGCCGCAACTGCTGCAGGCCGGCACCCGTTTTGGCAGAAATCAACACGCCCGAGGGCACGGCAGCCACCACCGAGGAGCTCACCAGGTCGGACTTGTTCCAAACGTCAATGACCGGCGTTTTTTCAGGCAGTTTTTGGACGATCGCCGCCGCGATTTCTGCATCGGCAGCGATGTAGTTCATGGCAATTCGCAAGTCGTCAGGCGTCTGCTGGCGTGTGAGGTCGTGCAGAAACAACACGGCATCCGCACTTTGAATTTCCGTCCAGGCACGCTCAATGCCGATTTTTTCGACCTGATCGACCTCCGGCAGCAGGCTGTCGCGCAGGCCCGCGGTATCCACCACATGCAAGGGGACACCCTCTATCTGGATCAACTGCGTGACTTTGTCGCGCGTGGTGCCGGCAACGGGTGTGACGATTGCCAGCTCAGCGCCGACAAGCGCATTGAGCAGCGAGCTTTTGCCCGCATTAGGCTGCCCGGCGATCACGACCTTGATGCCTTCACGCAGAATCGCGCCTTGCTGCGCACGCTGCATCACCATGGTCAGCGTCTGTTGCAGTTGAGCCAACTGGCCCTGGGCGTCAGCCCTCTGCAGGAAGTCTATGTCTTCTTCTGGGAAGTCCAGCGTGGCCTCCACCAGCATGCGCAGCTGCACCAGCTTATCGCGCAGTGCATGGATTTCCTTTGAGAACTCCCCTGAAAGTGAACGGGCGGCCGAGCGCGCCGCAGTCTCGGTGCTGGCGTCGATCAAATCCGCAATGGCTTCAGCCTGCGCCAGGTCAATCTTGTCGTTCAGGAATGCCCGCTCAGTAAATTCACCGGGCTGGGCAAGACGCAAGCCGGCGACCCGTGGCCGGCCGGTGGCAGCGTCGATTTCTGCAGCTGCCTCCAGGCAACGTGCCAGCAACAGCTGCAGCACCACCGGCCCGCCATGGGCCTGCAGTTCCAGCACGTCTTCGCCAGTGTAAGAGTGCGGCCCCGGGAAATAAATCGCCAAGCCCTGGTCAATCGGCAGGCCTGCTGCGTCGCGAAACGGCAAATAGGTGGCTTGCCTGGCGGACAGCGTACGACCACAGACGGCGGCGATGACCGGCGCGAGGTTTTTACCCGACACCCGGACAATGCCTACTGCGCCACGGCCGGGGGCAGTGGCAATGGCTGCGATGGGGTCGGTAGGGCTGCGGCGCACCGGGCAATCGTACCTTAGCCGAGGCGTTCGGGTCACAACCATCCCACCGGGTCAGGCAGAAGTCGGCGGCACGGTCACGCGAACGCGCTTCGACAGGGGTCAATCAGGTCGCGGCCCTGACCAGGGGGGCCACCAACCCGACAAGGCCATGGCGAGTTGCACGCCGTCGAACCCGCCCCGGCGCCCTACCGGAACTTGGGCAGATTGAACTGCGGCGGTACACCCATACGCGTGTTGATGACCCACTGCTGCGCGATCGACAAGACGTTGTTGGTGATCCAGTAAAGCACCAGCCCGGCCGGGAAGAAAAAGAACATCACGCTGAAAATCAGCGGCATGTACCACATCAGCTTGGCTTGCAGCGGATCGGGCGGCGTCGGGTTCAGAGCCGTCTGCAGCATGGTGGTGGCGGCCATCACCAGCGGCAGGATGTAGTAAGGGTCGGGCGAGGACAGGTCCCTGATCCACAAAATCCAGGGCGCGTTGCGCATTTCGACCGAGCTGAGCAGCACCCAATACAGCGCAATAAACACCGGAATTTGAACCATGATGGGGAAGCAGCCGCCCATTGGGTTGACTTTTTCGTCGCGGTAAATTTTCATCATCGCCTGCTGCATTTCCTGCGGCTTGTCCTTGAGGCGTTCGCGCATTTCCATGATCTTGGGGTTGACCGCCTTCATCTTGGCCATGCTGGCATAGGCTTTGGCGTTGAGCCAGTAAAACGCGAGTTTCAGCAGTACCACCAGCGCCACGATCGACCAGCCCCAGTTATGGATGAAGGTGTAAAGCTTGTCCAGCAGCCAATAAAGCGGCTTGGCCAGAATTGTCAGCCAGCCGTAGTCCTTGACCAGCTCCAGCCCGGGCGCGATAGCCTCCAGCTGCTTTTCTTCCTGGGGGCCAACAAAAAGCGTTGCACTCAGAGATTTCGTGGTGCCGGGTGCCAGCGTGTCCAGCGGCGTGATCATGCCCACGGCATACAGGTTGGTGTCTACCTTGCGCAGGAAAATGTCGCGCTGGATGCCATCGGCCAGAATCCAGGCCGACGCAAAATAATGCTGAACCATGGCCACGTAGCCATTGCTCGCCTGTTTTTCGACTTCGACCTTGTTCTTTTCGACGTCACTGAATTCAACCTTCTGGTATTTCTTGGCCTCGGTGTAAATCGCGGGGCCGGTGAAGGTCATATAAAACGAGGACTCGCCCGGAGGCTTGTTGCCGTCGCGCACCAGCTGCAGATAGAGCTGCGGCGACACCGGGTTGGTGCCCGTGTTGACCACGTCGTGACGCACAACCATGTCGTACGCACCCCGCTTGATCGTGTAGGTTTTGACCAGTTTGACGCCACCGACCTCGGCCGACTCAAACCTGACCTCCAGGCTGTTCTGACCCTCTTTCAGTGCGCGCTCGCCGGGCACGGCGGCCATCGGTGTTTTGTGGGTAGGAAAACTACCGCCGGCACCAGCGGCAATCAG
Source organism: Polaromonas sp. (assembly GCA_046714915.1). Classification (GTDB taxonomy): domain Bacteria; phylum Pseudomonadota; class Gammaproteobacteria; order Burkholderiales; family Burkholderiaceae_C; genus Polaromonas. The sequence continues at coordinate 11,266 of JBKJZS010000584.1, forward strand.
GCCGGATTGCGCGACGTACACGCGCGTGGCGCTTTCATCGAGCAGTACAAAACCGGTTGCCCTGTCCGTCATGTCCTTGTGTTGAGTGAACGCCGAGCCCACCAGCGTGCCACCCTCGGTGTCGAAGGTCAGCATCAGCACATCGGTTTTGACGACCAGGCGCTCTTTGGCGGCCGACGGCGTGGTAGCGGGCAGGGCGCCCGGTGTCGCAGCACCAGCGCCGGGCACTGATACCGGTGCGGGCACTGCGCTGGCGCTGGCTTTGTCCGTCGGCACGCTCGCTGTGCTGGCGGCCTGGCCGACGGACGCCGTGCTGGTCACCGCCGGCTTGGTCGATGGGAAAAAGGTCGCTTTGTTCCCGTTGAAAACCTGCCACTGGTCCCACAACAAAATCATTGTAAAACCAAAAATCACCCACAAAATGGTGCGGCGTATGTCGTTCATGACGGTTTCTTTTTAGAGGGGATCGCAGTCACGGGGGTGACCAGACGGGTGAAAAGGGAAAATCGGCTGGATGACGCCCGCAGAGCAGCGGACGGCACCGGATCGTACCCGCCGTTGCACCAGGGGTGGCAGCGCACCAGTCGGTACAGCGTCAGGTAACTGCCTTTGGTGGCGCCATGCTGTTGCAGCGCCTGCAATGAGTAGGCCGAACAGGTCGGCTCAAAACGGCAAGACGATCCAAGCCAGGGACTGAGCAACAGGCGGTAGGCTTTGACCAGCGCCACCAGTATTTTTTGCGGCACGCGGGTGGCCGCGAGCGCAGTGCGGCGCAGCCGGAGCATCGCACTCATGCTGCAGGGGCTCCGGCCTGCATCAGGGCGGTCACCTCGCTGCGAACGGCCTGCTTGAGCGCCTCGGAGCTGGCGCTGACGAATTCTTTGCGGGAAAAATCACGGCGCAAGCGAATCACCCAGGCGGCCGGAGGAGAACGATGCAAAAAATCAGCGCTCACGGTATATATCTGTCTTTTGATGGTGTTGCGCGTCACGGCACGTTTGGCCCAGCGTTTAGGCACCATCGCTCCGACCCAGGTGTCTTGTATCGGAAACAAGTCCGGCGTTGCATGGGTCCTGGCGGGCACGGTTTGCGCGTTCATGGCATCAATCGCATTGCGGTGCAATGCGAAATGCGCTGTTCTTGCAACAATGGCGCCAGCAAGGACTGCCTGAAACTGGGGTCGGGTTTGAAGCCGCTGCACGGAGGCGCAAGCGTCAGCTCGAGAGCCAATAGGCCTGCAGGAAAACGAGCTTATACAGCCAGGCGTTTGCGGCCTTTGGCGCGACGGGCCGCAATCACTGCGCGGCCACCACGCGTTTTCATGCGTGACAAAAAGCCGTGGGTACGGGCGCGCTTGACTTTGGAAGGTTGGTATGTGCGTTTCATGATGGGTCCTACAAGCTACAAAAAGCTCCCTTGAGCAAAATCTGAAAATTCTGCGATTCGATCCTGGCGGCTGTACAACACAACCAACTCTGCAAGCCAGCAGGGCCCGCAAGGCGTAAACGGTGCTTGAAAACAAGCATCACCACGGCGCGCCGACCCGCTATGAATCAGGGAAACCCACGATTATCGCAGATTTCCCAACGCTGGCAACAAGTTAGGGGCCGCATTGCCGGTAAATGCTGAGATCCGCCTGACAACGCCGGCGTCAGGGGCGCG
>JBKJZS010000585.1:0-1845 GCA_046714915.1 Polaromonas sp.
TGGTGCCTGCAGCCTCACGCATACGCGGCGAAACTGGCGTATTAACCGCAGTCAGCTGGAACCTGAGCGATCCTGTTTATGCTGATGAAATCATTCGCAGCGGCCAGATAGACCTGCTCATGGTGGGTCGCCCTACGCTGGCCAATCCGCATTGGCCGCTCTATGCGGCATTGGTGCTGGGAAAAGAAGCTGCTTATGAGATCTTGCCGGATCAATACAGCTATTTTCTGAACAAGGCCAAAGGCATCAGTCACGTTAATGGCTTCGGGCCGATTCCTAGCCGCACGCCAACATGAAAGCCTGACGCCATGGGTAAAGAGCCGGGCGCCAGGCAAGCGCCGCAGCTTCACGCTGGTTTCCTCGCATCACCCGCCAGTGCCCGTGGTGAATGAAAGAGCCTGAGCAATCGGCGGGGTAAATCTCCTGGGGTTCTGAATTGGGTCAAATGTTTGCGTTCAAGCCCGACTCACGCCGCAGCGTAATCCGGTTGGTATTGCCTGTCCTGACTGAGCAGCGCCCACACAATGCGGGCATTCTTGTTGGCCAGCGCCACTGCCGCCACGTTCGGGTTTCGCCGTGACAGCAGCTTGTTCAGCCAGTCCGGCGGGTTCTCCGGGTTTTGCGCGCTTTTCGCCTTGGACTGCGTCACGCGAACCACCGAGCGCGCTCCGTGTATCAGCAGCGTTCTGAGGTAGCCATCGCCCCGCTTGCTGATGCCCAGTAATACATTTTTACCGCCGCTGGAGTGCTGGCGCGGCACTAAACCCAGCCAAGCGGCCAATTGCCTGCCATTGTCAAAGCTCTTGGCATCGCCTACGCTGGCCACCAGCGCGCTGGCCGTTATCGGGCCAATGCCGGGCAGGGCCTCCAGCTTGCGACTGAGCGGGCTGCTTTGATGCCAGGCCTTGATTTGCGCTTCAAGTTCGGTGACCTGACGGTTGAGTTCTGACAGGTGCTCAAGCAAGCGCTGCATGAGTAGTCGAAACGCACCAGGCAAGTCGACACTGGCATCTTCAATCAATTCGGGCACTCTGCCTTTAATGTGGGCAATGCCTTTAGGCGCCACCAGACCAAACTCGGCCAGCAAGCCACGAATCTGGTTGGCCTGCGCAGTACGCGCTTTGACAAAGCCCTGGCGTACCCGGTGCAGCGACAGAACCGCTTGTTGCTCGATGTTTTTGATAGGCACAAAGCGCATGTTGGGTCTGGCAACAGCCTCACAAATCGCCTCTGCATCGGCCGCGTCGTTTTTGTTGGTCTTGACATACGGCTTGACAAACTGCGGGGCGATGAGCTTTACGGTGTGACCAAAACCCTGCAACTTGCGCGCCCAATGGTGCGCACCACCGCAAGCCTCCATACCCACAAGGCAGGTCGGTGTGTTGGCAAAAAAGCTCGCCATCTGGTCTCTTTTGAGCTGCTTTTTGAGGACGGTCTTGCCGTGTTGATCCACGCCGTGTATCTGGAACACGTTCTTGGCCAGATCAATTCCAATAGTCGTAAGCTTCATGGTGGGCGCTCCTGTTCAGTGGTTCAGTGGTTGACTGCATCTCCACTTTGGCACAACGATGCCGACTCGGGTGGGAGCGTCCATCCCATTAATTCTTTTCACGGCGGCCTTCAATACCCCAAAAGCCCTCCAGACAGCCGACAAATTATCAATCGTCAACACCTGCACCTTGGCCGACAAGTCAAACGCCTCGCGCACAGGCGCAATCACAAAACCCATCAGCACCACACTGGCCGCGAACCCTGAAACCGCCGCCGCGGCCCAGTCCGCCGCACGCCACTTCCAAGTACGCGAATCCAGGAGAGTGTCCATCGCTGACCTCCCTCGTGCGCGAC
>JBKJZS010000586.1:0-1338 GCA_046714915.1 Polaromonas sp.
GCACTTCAGCATGCCTGGGTCGGCGGATATTCCGCGCCGGTCACCCAGGATGCCGCTGGCTGAACGGGGCGGTGCTGGCGGGCCGGCCTCCGGACGCCGATGCAAACAGGAGCGCACCGCTGGCGCCGCCGCCGCCACCGATTCCTGCGCGGCAACCCATCGCGGTGGTGCACTACCCGCTTTCGTGATGAGCGCGCTGCGCCGGGGCCGCTATAGCAAAATCAGGCAGGTCAATTTTACGGAAAGGTTCTTCAATGGCTATTGGCTGGCTCGCGGTCTTGCAGATGGTCCCCTGGTCGGACGTCATCAAGAATGCGCCCAAGGTCGCCGAGGGCGCGAAAAAACTGTGGAATACAGTTGGAAAAAAGTCGCCCGCCCAAGCGCCGACCAGCGAGCTTGCAACGCCAGCACTGACGCCGGCGGCACAGGCGATAGCAAGCCTTCAGTCGCGCCTCGCGGCGCTGGAGGCCGCAACCAGCGACCTGCACGATCAAATGCTTGCGTCCTCAGAGTTGATCAAGGCCCTGGCTGAGCAGAACACCCAACTGATCCGGCGCGCTGAAGTCAACCGTGTGCGTCTGCTGGCGCTGGCTGGCGTGACGGCCGTCTCCATCGTCGCTGCAATTGCGCTGGCATTTTTCCGTTGATGTGGCGCGCCGCACGCAGCCTGTCGTACGATGTCAGTGCGGGCTGACGGGGAGGTCGCGGGGCAAGCCTGATGGACGGTCCGCCGAAGGAGATCGATGAAACGTAAATGGTTGATCACCCTGGCCGCCGGGATGGCTTGGGGCGGGACCGGCTGGTTGACCCTGCCGGATGCGCGCGCCCAGCCCAGCTACACGGTCTCGGCCCAGCAATTGCAGGAGGCGGTGGGGCAGCGTTTCCCGATGCGTTACCCGGTGGGCGGGCTGCTGGATCTGACCGTGCAGGCGCCCCGCCTGCGCTTGCTGCCCGAGCTGAACCGCCTGGGAACCGAGATGGTCGTTGACGCGGCCGGCCCGGCACTGGCGCGCAGCTCTAGCGGCACCTTCGACGTGGATTTTGCCTTGCGTTTTGAGGCCAGTGACCAGTCGATACGCGCTCATCAGCTACGCGTCAATTCATTGCGCCTGTCCGGCCTGCCGCCTGGCCCGTCCGCGCTGCTCGAGGCTTACGGACCGGCCATCGCCGGGCAGACCCTGCACGAAGTGGTGGTGCACCGGCTCCGCCCGCAGGATTTGGCGCTGGCAGACGGCTTGGGACTTGAGCCAGGCACCATCACGGTCACGGCCAAGGGGCTGGTGATCGGATTTGTTGCAAAGCAGCCACGCTGAAAAATCTGAACGAGCCCTTCCGCCA
>JBKJZS010000587.1:0-3193 GCA_046714915.1 Polaromonas sp.
GCCCGTGGCCGAGTACGGCTCGTTTGTCGCGCTGATCCCGGCGCCGCTCGGCATCGGCACGCTGGAGCTGGACGACGCCAGCAGCGTGCAGGCTTTTGTCTCTGAAGCCCAGGCGCTCCAGGGCGCCGAGGACATCACCGAGCTGGGCGGCTGGCGTGCCTACCTCGCACTTGCCCAGTCAATCCAGCCTGTCCAGCCGCTGACTGCTTAACGCTTAACGCTTTCAACCCTCCCACCGATCCCTCTTTTCACACTCCAGGAGTTTTTTCATGACCCGCCCAAGCCTCCCGTTTTCCCACGCGGCATCGCGCAGAAAAGTCCTCAAAACCGGCGCTGCCGTGCTCGGCGTGCTCGGCATGCCGGCCATCGTGCGGGCCGAGTCGGGTCCGAAAATCCGTGTCGGCTACTGGCCCATTGCGGCAGGCCTGCCTTTTTACGCTGCGATCGAGCTGGGTTACTTCAAGGAGGCTGGACTCAATGTGGAAGTCCTGCGGTTTGCCGGCGCCCAGCAAATCATGGAGGGCATGCTGTCGGACCGTTGTGACGGCAGTGCCAATGGCACCGGCTCGGGCAACATTGCCATCGGTGAGCTCGCGGCGCCCGGCACCTTCAAAATCTTCTGCTCCAACCCGAGCAACGTCAAAAACGTGCTCGACGAGGTGATTGTTCCGGTTGCGAGCAGCGCCAAAACCATGGCCGACCTCAAGGGCAAGCGCATTGGCTCCGGTCCCGGCATCCAGAACGTCACGCTGGCCAAGACGGTGCTTGAGCGGGGCGGCGCCACCGGCGCCACGGTGGTCGAGTTGCCGATTGGCCAGCATGTTGCCGCGCTGGCGGCGGGTCAGCTCGACGGCGCCTACACGCTGGAACCCACCCGCACCATCGGCCGCCTGAACGGCACCACGCGGGTGCTGGAAGCCGGCGTGATTTCGCGCTACGTGCTGGGCGACCCGATGGCGCCCTGGTTTGGCGGCTCCGCCTCGCTGACTTCCAGCTTCATCAAAAAGAACCCGGAAGAGGCCAAAAAGTTCATTGCCGCCTACGGCAAGGGTGTGGCCTATGTGCGCACCAAGGCGATCGAGGCGCGCCAGTACCTCAAGGGCTACACCGCCATCGAGGGTGCGCTGACCAGTGAGGTGCCGCTGGCCGCCTACACCATGTACAACGAATTCACACCGGCCGACGTCGCCCATTTCCAGAAGTTCTTCGACCTGTTCTTCGAGCGCGGCATCTTCCCATCGCGCCTGATGGTCGACTCCATGCTTTACAAGGGATAAGCGCGATGGAAGCCGCTCCTTCCATCGTGGCCGCAGCGGCAGCGCCTGGCAAACCCTGGGCGCCCCCTGCAACAGCGCCCATCACTGGCGCGCTGCGCAAACCGTCCTGGGGCAGGGCCTTGCCTTTTATCGGCCCGGTGCTGCTCTTTATCGTCTGGGACCTGGTCGTGCGCCTGGGCTTCATTAAAGCGATCCTGTTGCCGCCACCGCTCGACGCGATCGGCGCCCTGGTCAGCGGCCTGGCGGGCGGCCCCTTGCTCAAGGACTTTCTGGTGACCGTCTGGCGCACGGTTCAGGCTTTCATGATCGCTGCCGCCGTGGGCATGCCGCTGGGGGTGCTGCTGGGCAGCTCGGAGAAGGCTTACCGCAGCGTGGAGTTTCTGATTGACTTCTTCCGCTCCACACCGTCGTCGGCGCTGATCCCCCTGTTTTTGATGGTCTTCGGTGTCTCGGATATCAACAAGGTGGCGATCGCCGCTTTCGGGTCGCTGCTGATCGTGGTGTTCAATAGCGCTTATGGCGTGATCAACGCACGCAAGCAGCGCGTGATGGCGGCCAAAGTCATGGGGGCTTCGCGCTGGCAGGTGTTCAAGGACGTGCTGATCTGGGAAAGCCTGCAACCGAGCTTTGTCGGTCTTCGTTCGGCTGTGTCCATGGCGCTGGTGATCGTGATCGTCGCGGAGATGTTTATTGGCGCGGACAGCGGCCTGGGCAACCGCATCATCAACTCGCAGCAGGTCATGAATGTGCGCGACATGTATGCGTCCATCCTGGCGGCGGGTGCGCTTGGATATGCGCTCAATGTACTTTTTCTGAAAGTCGAGCGCCGCATCGTGCACTGGAGTGGAAGGTAGATGGCCCCCACGCTTGTCGCTTCGCGTACTGCGCTGCACCTTGCAGACCGCCGCTCGCCAGAGGCTTCGCTTCTGGCGCCTGTCCAAACCTGCTCAAGCAGGTTCGGAGCCGCAGGCGCCAGCTCCGAGAGGGCCGCTGCGCCTGCGGCCCGGCATAGCCGGTTCTGCGGCCCCTGCTTGAAAGGGGAACAACCGCGGTCACCCATTGTTCTGTTTTCTTACGCACCTCACCGGAGTTCGACATGTCCGCTGTAATCAACGCCCCGGTGTTTGCCGATGTTCCCGTGCCGGCTTTCCGGCCCGGCCCGGCCGGCACCCATATCACCATCCGCGGCCTGACCAAGTATTTCGCCGGCTGGCCGCTGTACGAAAACTTTGACCTGGACATTCCCAAGCACAAAATCGTCTCGCTGTTCGGCCCCAACGGCTGTGGCAAGTCCACCTTGATCAACATGATCGCCGGGCTGGTGCCCATCGACGCCGGTGAAATTTTGTTCGACGGCAAGTCGCTCAAGGACACCAAGATCGGCTTTGTGTTCCAGAACTACCGCGAGGCCCTGTTTCCGTGGATGCGCACCATCGACAACATCGCCTACCCGCTCAAGCTCGAAGGCAAATCCAAGGCCGAGGTCGACCGGCGCATGGCCGAGCTGGTGGCTTCCTTCGACGTCAAGTTCGACCTCAAGCGTTACCCCTACGAGTTGTCGGGCGGGCAGCAGCAGACCGCGTCCATCATGCGCGCGCTGGCACCGAAGCCCGAGGTGCTGTTCCTCGACGAACCGTTTTCGGCCCTTGACTTTGAAATGACACTGTTCATCCGCGAAAAACTGCAGGAGGTGTTCATGCAGACCGGCACCACCATGCTGCTGGTCTCGCACGACCTCGAAGAAGCGGTGTACCTGGCCGACCAGGTGCTGCTGCTGACCAAGCGGCCGACGCGGGTGGCGGAAATCCTGCCCTACGGCGATGCCCGGCCGCGCACGGTGGAAACACTGTCCGAGCCAAGTTTCATCAGCACCAAGAAGCTGAGCCTGGAGATTTTCCAGCGCGAAGTGCGGCGCT
>JBKJZS010000588.1:0-2209 GCA_046714915.1 Polaromonas sp.
ACGCCGGTGCAGCTGCGCGCCGAACTCTTTTCCCCTCATTGAAAGCAGCCCGCAAGACTGCTCAACCCCATGGCCAGTCGCAGGGCTGTCCCGATTATCCAACCGACAAAGGAGACTTGTATGAACAGCTGGAACAAGCGCCTGCTCTGGGCACCCCTCATGGTGCCATTGGCCCTGGGCAGCCTTTCTTGACGCTTGTTTCCACTGCGGCGGTTGGGGCCACTGTCAAGGAATTTGGCCTATTCGACTTGCCGTTTCTTTTTTCCGACGAGAAAGAAGGCTTATGCCCGCCTGGTGACCGACGCATCGCAACAACTCAATAGGCCTGATTACACCGCCGGTTGGTGCGGTGCTTAACGTTGTCGCCGGCGTGACGCGGACGAGCATGGAGGATCTCATGAAGGGTGTGTGGCCGTTCATCCTTGCGGAACTGGCCGTGCTCCTGCTGTTAATTCTCTTCCCGCCTCTGGTCACCGTACCCGCCAGGTGGCTGAGTGGATGAAGGCCGGGCACACGCCACAGCCGCGGGATTCCAGAGTTGCCCAGACAGCAGGACGCGGAAGGCGCGCGTCGAGCCATGCGCAGCCCGCCAATTTCGCAACGTCCCGCCGACAGTGTGAGCTTTTATCGCCAGACCCCGACTTCTAATCGCTTGAACAATGGTAACGTGTCACTACGATGTTCTGCTACACGTTCGGCTTGAAGCCGGATGCGTGGCTGGCGCTCCAGTGGCACTTGTTCGCCGCATCGTCATGCCGGGTGCACGCTGCGTTCCGTCGTTGAGCGAGCCGTTCCAACGACAGATGAAAAGAGGAGTTTCAACATGAGCTTGTTTCCGCGCTTCGTCAATCGCCGAATTCGCACCAGCGGAGCGACGATCAATCTCGTCACCCGTGGCGACGGTCCGCCCGTGCTGATGTTGCACGGCTACCCCCAGACGCACGCGATGTGGCACAAGATAGCGCCCAAGCTTGCGAAGAACTACACTGTGGTTTGCCCCGATCTGCGCGGCTATGGGGATTCTACAAAACCAAAGGGACTCCCCGATCACTCCAACTACTCCAAACGCGTCATGGCACGGGACATGGTCGAGGTGATGAGCAAGTTGGGACATGATTCATTTCACCTCGTCGGCCACGATCGTGGAGGGCGTGTGGGCCATCGCTTGGCGCGTGATTACGGCCTGGACGTGGTGCGGTCATTCACCGTTATCGACATTTCGCCCACCCTCAAAATGTTCGAGTCGACGAACATGGAGTTCGCACGGGACTACTACCACTGGTTTCTGATGCTGCAGCCTGCGCCTCTGCCGGAGAAAATGCTTGCAGCCGTCGTTCCATTCAACATTCTGGCCGGCAGCGGGCTCAGCTCCAAGGGCCTGAAGGCCTATTCGAAAGTCGCGTTGGCCGAGTATGTCAGGGCCTTCTCAGATCCCCGCACCATTCATGCAACCTGCGAGGACTACCGCGCTTCGGGCGGCATTGACCTGGAGCATGACCGCGAGGATCGAGGCCGCAAGATCGACATTCCGGTCCATGTTCTCTGGGGTGGTCGCAGCGTCGTGGGACGGCAATTCGACTGCCTGGCGGATTGGCGCGAGGTCGCTGCGAACGTGACCGGGAAGAAACTCGATTGCGGACACTTCATTCCTGAAGAAGCGTCGAGCCAAACGCTGGCCGAGATTGAACGGTTCCTCTTGCGCCACAAGTGAGGACAAGCCCATCGGCTTTGCAGCCAAGCGCGGCTGGTTCACCCGGCTCGATTACCAAATGAGGGCAGTCGCTGGCCTCTTTTTACGCGACATTGGAGACAACATGAAACGACGTTCTTTCGCAACCACCGCCTTGGCAACCACTGCCCTGGCAGCCGGACTCACGGCGCCCGCTATCGTGGGCGCACAGCCGAAAATCAGGTGGCGCATGGCTTCGAGCTGGCCCAAGATCCTGGACACTATCTTCGGCGGCGGAGACCAGGTGGCCAAACGGGTGGCGGCTGCGACCGGGGGCGCTTTCGAGATCAGCGTTCACGGGCCGGGCGAACTCGTGCCCGCGTTCGGTGTGGTTGACGCCGTCCAGCAGGGCACCGTGGAGTGCGCCCATACATCGGGCGTTTTCTTCTTCGGAAAGGATCCGACCTTCGCGCTCGACGGCCAGATTCCATTCGGCATGAACTCGCGACAGAAGACGGCATGGATGAAGGACGGCGGTGG
>JBKJZS010000589.1:0-1178 GCA_046714915.1 Polaromonas sp.
ACATCGAGTTCTGCAAAAGCACCTTTGCCAATGACTTGACGCTCAAGGGCATGAAGATTGTGGTCGACGCCGCCCACGGTGCGGCCTACCACATCGCGCCGGAGGTGTTTCATGAACTCGGCGCTGATGTGACCCGCATCGGTTGCTCGCCCGACGGCCTGAACATTAACGATGGGGTGGGAGCCACCCATCCGGAGGCACTGATCAAGGCCGTCAAGGCCTATGGTGCGGAGTACGGCGTGGCGCTGGACGGCGATGCCGACCGCCTGCAGCTGGTCGATGCCCAGGGCCGATTGTTCAATGGCGACGAAGTGCTGTACCTGATGGTGGCAGAACGCCTGGCGCGTGGTGAAAAAGTGCCGGGTGCTGTCGGTACCCTGATGACCAACATGGCCGTCGAGGTGGCCCTCAAGGCCCGGGGCGTGGAATTTGTCCGTGCCAAGGTAGGGGACCGGTATGTGCTGGAAGAGCTGGAAAAGCGCGGCTGGCTGCTGGGCGGCGAGGGCTCGGGCCACCTGCTGGCTCTGGACAAGCACAGCACCGGCGACGGCCTGATCAGTGCGCTGCAGGTGCTGCAGGCCTGCGTGCGCAGCGGCAAAAGCCTGGCCCAGCTGCTGGCCGATGTCACGCTGTTTCCGCAGACGCTGATCAATGTGCGCCTGCAGCCGGGGCAGGACTGGGCTGGCAGCGCCTTGCTTGCCTCCGAAACCAGGGCGGTGCAAGCCGACCTGGGCGACCACGGGCGGGTGCTGATTCGTGCCAGCGGGACCGAGCCGTTGCTGCGGGTGATGGTGGAGGCGCGGGATGCCGGGCAGGCGCTGGCTTGTGCCGAGAGGCTGGTGGCTGCGGTGAAGGCTTGTTGAGCCTGCCCTGAGCTTGTCGAAGGGTCGAAGCCATCCTTTCCACCGTTCGGGCTGAGCCGGTCGAAGCCTGTGCAAGCTTGTACTGCCGTGGGTCTTTCCACAAGCCGGGGGTTGCCCGGCGGCAACTCACTTTTCTTTTGCGTCGCCAAAAGAAAAGTAAGCCAAAGAAAAAGTGACCCTGCTGTCTGCGAGTTATTGGAGTTATTGGGGTCAGAGCCCAAATTCGCCGAGCCTTCGGCTCGCCCTGCGGGCGCGGTGCGATGCACCGCAGCGAAATTGGTGTCTGACCCCAATAACTTAAACCTGCGGTGCTCG
>JBKJZS010000590.1:0-2583 GCA_046714915.1 Polaromonas sp.
CTGCTTCAGCACACCCATGACATGCGCGCGGAGGACGAACGCCATGTGCGCGAGGGGCTGACCGAGGACGAGCTGGAGATTTTTGACCTGCTGCGCAAGGAGCCTATGACGCAGGCCGAGACGCAAAAAGTGAAGCTGGCGGCCAAGGCCTTGCTACACCGCCTGCAGGACGAATCTCCCAAGGTATTGGTGCAGGACTGGTACAAAACCGACCAGACAAGGCGCATCGTGCGCTCGGCTGTGGCCGAGGTGCTGGACCGGGAACTGCCCCAGGAAAGCTACGACCGCGTGCTGTTCCAGACCAAGTGCGACAACGTGTTCCATCTGGTGCTGGACCATGCGGCGCAGGGGCGCAAATGGGCAGCCTGAACCGCCTCTCTCAAGCTCATGGGGTGAGTCATGCCGGTTTTATCAAAGCTTGTCCCAAGACCTGCTTTGCGCCCCTGCCTGGCGCACCGGGCCGGCCAGCATCGCCACCCGTGCAGAGCCGCCGTCACTATGAATTTGATAGCTTCTTACGAAGACCCGACAGGGGCTAGAGCCTCTTTTTTCTTAGAAATTTCCCCAAAGCCGCGTGCCAGCCTGCCATGAACAAAGAACAACTCATGGCGCCCTCAAGAACCTGCTTTCCGGCCCCAAAGTCCTGGCCGCACTCGCGACTGGCCTCGCCCAGTTGGCATTTATCTACGCAAAATAGTTGGTAAAACTAGATAAAAAATCAATTAAATCAACTATTTACAAAACTTTTAAAGTTGGCAAACTAAGCGCATGTACAGCGCGCCCCACCAGTTTGAGCCCTTGCTGCCGTTTGATGGCCGCATGGAGCCCTTGCTGGCCAAGGCGCATGACCTGTCTCGCCAAGCCACCACCCTGGCGGGCACGCCGGCGCCGCCGGAGCTGCACCGCCTGCTGCGCAGCATGAACTCGTATTACTCCAACCGCATTGAAGGCCAGCACACGCAGCCGCATGAAATCGACCAGGCCCTGCGCAAGGACTTCTCCAAAGACGAGCAACTGGCGGCCAAACAGCGGCTGGCGGTGGCACACATTGAGGCAGAGGAGGCGCTGGAGACCCGTTATCGCGGGGACGCAGGCGCCCAAGCGCTTTACACGGCAGAGGCGGTGCAGGCCATCCACCATGCGCTGTTCAGCCGCCTGCCGGCCAAAGACCTGGTGACGCCTGAGGACGAGCCCATCACGCCCGGGCAGTTGCGTCGGCGCGAAGTGAAGGTTGGCGAGCATGTGGCGCCGGCCTTTGCCAGCGTGCCGGCATTTTTAGAGCGCTGGGGCAGCTTTTACGCCAAGGTCCGGCGCGGTGAGGCGGCACTGGTGGCGCTGGCTGCTGCGCACCAGCGGCTGGGTTGGGTTCACCCGTTTGTGGATGGCAACGGCCGCGTGATGCGACTGCACACACACACCCTGCTGAGCGCGCTGGGTTACACCGGCGGCCTGTGGTCGCCCCTGCGCGGCTTTGCGCGCAGCACTGAGCGTTACTACGCCCTGCTGGCCGATGCCGACAGCGCCCGTCGGGGTGACCTGGACGGGCGCGGCAACCTGAGCGAGCAGGCGCTGATCGCCTGGATCGACTATGTGCTGGACACCTGCCTCGACCAGGTGGCGTTTATGACGGGCATGCTGGACTTTGGCTCCATGAAGGCGCGCATCGAGGCCTGCCTGGTGTTTGAAGCCACGGTTGAAAAATCCGGCGTCAGGCAAGAATCCTTAAGGGGGCTGCATTACCTGTTCTTGAGCGGCGAAGACATGTCTCGCGGCGACTTCAAGTCCATGCTGGGCATGAGTGACCGCGGCGCCACCGATGCGCTGGGTGCGCTGGTCAGGCGCGGGCTGCTGAAGTCCGACTCGCCGCAGGGCAAGGTCAGATTCGGCCTGCCGCAGCATGCGCTGCGCTTTTTGTTTCCACGCCTTTGGCCAGAGGCCGAAGCCGATGCGGCAAGCACTCAGGCAAGTTGAGTAAATACACGCTGATTTGAGTTAAAAAAACCAACACCCTCAATCAAACCCATGGCCAACTTCATCTCCAAAGACCAGATTGAGCAGGCACTGCAATGCGGCATGCCGCCCTCCACCGTGGCGCCGCAGGAACTAAAGGCGGATGTGCCGCTCACACCATGACCATGAATTCCTCACGTTTTATATCAGCTATCGTTTTAATAGCTGCTGGCGCCCTGTCCACGGGGGCTATAGCCCAAAACAGCTTCACAAACAAAGCCGCTGCCAGCGCGGTCGTCAGCACCGAGCAGGTGCGCGCCGAATTGCTGGCCTGGGCGCCCGACGGGGTGGCAGCCGGCAAACCGGTCTGGGTCGGGCTGCAGCTGGCACACCAGCCCGAGTGGCACACCTACTGGAAAAATTCCGGCGACTCCGGCCTGCCGACCCTGCTGGAATGGCAGTTACCTGCCGGCATCACGGCGGGCGAGATTGTCTGGCCGACCCCGAAAAAAATCCCGATTGGCACACTGGCCAACTATGGGTATGAGAAAACCGTATTGCTGCCGGTACCGCTCACCATAGCGCCCGGTTTTAGCGGCTCGCAACTCGAGGTCAAACTCAAAGCCGCCTGGC
>JBKJZS010000591.1:0-4277 GCA_046714915.1 Polaromonas sp.
GCATTGAGGTTGGCAACCGCCGCGCGGGCCAAAGCCAGCGCGTGCGCATCGTTTTGCGCCAGGTAATCGGCCACCCCTGACAAGCGGGTGTGGACGTCACCGCCGCCTAGGTCTTCGGCCGTCACGATCTCGCCGGTGGCGGCTTTGACCAGCGGCGGGCCACCGAGAAAAATCGTTCCCTGGTTTTTCACGATGATGGTTTCGTCACTCATGGCCGGCACGTAAGCGCCGCCCGCCGTGCAACTGCCCATCACGACCGCGATCTGCGCGATGCCCAGCGCACTCATGTTGGCCTGGTTGTAAAAGATGCGGCCGAAATGATCGCGGTCGGGAAACACCTCGTCCTGGTTGGGCAGGTTGGCGCCGCCCGAATCGACCAGGTAAATGCAGGGCAACCGGTTCTGCTGCGCGACTTCCTGCGCCCGCAGATGTTTTTTGACCGTCATCGGATAGTAGGTGCCGCCCTTGACCGTAGCGTCGTTGCACACAATCATGCAGTCCACCCCGCTGACCCGGCCGATGCCCGCGATCACGCCGGCGCAGGGTGCGCTGTCGCTGCCGTCCCGGTCCGGGTACATCGCGTACGCGGCCAGCGGCGCCAGTTCCAGGAACGGCGTACCGGGATCGAGCAGCATCTGCACGCGCTCGCGTGGCGGCAGCTTGCCGCGCGCCATGTGTTTGGCGCGAGCCGCTTCACCGCCGCCGGCAGCGGCTTTGGCCACCTGCACCTGCAGGTCCTGCACCAGCGCGCGCATGGCGGCGGCATTGGCCTGAAAGTCGGCAGAGCGGGCGTTGAGTTTTGTCTCCAGGACGGGCATAGATTCCTCACAGCGGCGCTGGCGGCCGCGCATGGACCACACCTTAACGCCAATACGCCAGCTTAGGCGCAAAAGACGCCGGAGGGCCGCCACGCAGGTTGCAAATCGTGCCAGCTTGCAGCAAACTTGGCCCATGCCCGTCCGCCCCCCGCCCGTCGCCGCAAGCCAGCCCGCTGCGGCCACGCCCATGGCCTTTGCACAGGTCATCGCGGCAGCCTACCAGCTTTACGACCAGAGTCCGGCTCAGGCACTCAAGCTGGCACAGATCACGCCAGTGAAGATGCAGCAAACCGACGGCCGCATCACCGCCCGCCAGATGGAAGTGTTGTCCGGCACGGCCATGCAGGAACTGGACGACGAAGCGCTGGGCGCTTTCAGCCGCCGCCTGCCCTGGGGCAGCTACGGCATGCTGGCGCGCGCCTCACTCAGCGCGCCCGACCTGGGCGTGGCGCTCAAACGCTGGTGCCGCCACCACGCGCTGCTGGCCGACGACATTCACTTGAAGCTGGTGACCACCGGCGACAGCGCGGCCATCGTGATCGAGGAGCGCGCTGACCTGGGCCGGCATGGACAGGCAGCGCGCGAGTTCTGCCTGGTGCACGTGCTGCGCAACATCCACGGCCTGGCCTGCTGGTACATCGACTCGCGCATTCCGCTGCAGGGCGTGCGCTTTCCGTTTGCCGCGCCACCCCATGCAGACGCCTACGGATTGATGTTCCCCGGCCCGATACGCTTTGATGCCGCGCAGGCCGAGATCCGCTTCGACGCGCGTTACCTCGTCCTGCCTCTGCGCCGCGACGAAAAAGCCCTGCAGCAAATGCTGCAGCGTGCCCTGCCGCTGACCGTGCTGCAATACCGCCGCGACCGGCTGCTGGTGCAGCAGGTGCGCCAGGCCCTGACCGCGCACCCCGACCAGGCGCATAACGCCGACGGCGTGGCTGCCCTGCTGAACATCTCCGCGCGCACCTTGCACCGGCAGCTGAAGGAGGAAGGTGCGAGCCTGCAGCAGCTGAAAGACGAGGTGCGCTGCGAGCGCGCAAGAGACCTGCTGTACCGCAGCACCAGGCCGGTGAAGCAGGTGGCAGCGGCGGTGGGCTTTACGAACGAGAAGAGTTTTACCCGGGCATTTCGGGAGTGGACGGGGGTGAGCCCGGGGGAGTTTCGGAAGGGGTGAACGGGGTGGGCCGGGACAGGCTGGCGCACAGATAGTCAGACGTCATTCCTTGGGCGGGAGTAAAATAGATGCACTGTTGCAATTTGCTTACCTTTGCAGCATGTAGTCTGACGCGATTCGTGGCACCCCACAGTCCACCCCGCACCTTTTTGGCCGATAGATCCGGCCCTCCCGGTCGTCAAACTCCCCCAGCGGCGAGCTTCACCCCCGGTCTCTTTTTTTCCTCCCCCGACCGAACTTATGACTTGAGCCAAGGGCCGGATTGCCTTCCGGCGCACTGAAACTCAGTCCACCTGCACACTGGCTCCAGCCAGGCGTCAGTTTCGTTGATCGGTTTTCTAACCAAGACCGTCATTCCCCCGCTTCGCGCGTATGATTTAAAACGTGTAAGCTTTTTTTGAAAGGTCCTAAAAATGGGCAAGAAACTTTATGTCGGTAACCTCTCCTATTCGGTGAGTGACGATTCCCTGCAACAACACTTCTCTGAATTTGGCACGATCTCGTCGGCCAAAGTCATGATGGACCGCGACAGCGGCCGCTCCAAGGGCTTCGGCTTCGTGGAAATGTCGAGCGACGCGGAAGCCCAGGCGGCCATCAGCGGCATGAACGGCAAATCCGTCGATGGCCGTGACATGGTGGTCAACGAAGCCCGTCCCATGGAGCCGCGCACTGGCGGCTTCGGTGGCGGCGGCGGCGGTGGCCGTCGCGAAGGCGGCGGTGGCGGCTATGGTGGTGGTGGCGGCGGCGGCTACGGCGGCGGCCGCAACAACTACTGAAGTCTGCTCCTCAGTTGAAAAAACCGGCCTCCTGGCCGGTTTTTTTTCGCCCGTCAGGCGCCAATGGGCTTCGACAGGGCCTGTCCTGAGCCCGTCGAAGGGCTCAGCCCGAACGGAGCTGTGCCGCTTAAACAAACAGCATTGAGATTAGCCTGCCATGCCCTTGTTGGGGTTGATCAGGTACTTGGTGCCCGTGGCGCGCTGGCCGTAAACCGCCATCTCTGCGGGTTGCAGCGCCTCGGTCAACGAAATTTCCCGGGAGTAGCTGCTGGCAAAGGTGGTCTTCAGCTCGTTGGCCACACGCTGGCGCAAGGCCTGCGCGGCCACCGGGCCGATGCGTTGCAGAAACGGGAACAGCAGCCAGCCGCCCATGCCCCAGGCCATGCCAAAGTTGCGGTTGAACTCGGTGGGCGCCGTATCCAGGCCACCGTACAGGTACACCTGCTTGTGGGTGGTCGATCCGTAACGGCTGTATTCCTTGGCCGTGCGGTTCAGCGCGGCCTCCATGCAAGTGAGAATCTGCCCGCCCAGCTTGCCGCCGCCCGTCGCATCAAAGGCCAGGGTGGCGCCGGTGGCCACCAGGGCTTGCGTCAGGTCTTCCATGAAGGTGGGCGCCGTGGCGTTGCACACATATTTGGCGCCCAGGGACTTCAGCAGCGCCGCCTGCTCCGGTTTGCGCACAATGTTGACCAGACCTATCCCGTCCTGAAGGCAGACCCGGTTGAGCATCTGCCCCAGATTCGATGCCGCCGCCGTGTGCACCAGGGCCGTGTGCCCCTCGCGGCGCATGGTCTCCACCATGCCCAGCGCCGTGAGCGGGTTGACGAAGCAGGACGCCCCCTCGGCCGGCGTGGTGCCCGCGGGCAGCACCAGGCATTGCTCTGCCTTGACGCAGCGGTATTGCGCATACATCGCCCCACCCAGCGTGGCCACCGTCTTGCCCAGCAGCGCCTGCGCGGCATCCGAGCTGCCAGCCGCCACCACCACGCCCGCACCTTCGTTGCCCACGGGCAGCGACTGGCCCAGGCGGGCGGCCATGGATTTCATGGCCGCGGGCGGAATCTGCGCGGTCACCGCGGGGTGGTCGGCGGTGCCGCCCAGCTTGGCGGTACTGATGTCGGCTGCGCCAAACAGCAGGCCAATGTCTGACGGGTTGATGGGCGTGGCCTCAATCCGCACCACCACTTCGTCTGCGGCAGGGGTGGGCGTGGGCACCGTGGCCAGCGAGATCTCCAGCTCGCCATTGGGCTTGACCAGGGATTGCAGTTGAAGGCCGGTGGGGGTGGGTGGTGTCGTCATCTTTGTCTCCGTTAATCAGTTGCAATCAGTTGCCGGCAAACACGTCCTGGTAACGCAGACGCAAATCCCGCTTCAGCAGCTTTCCGCTCGGGTTCTTGGGTAGCGCGTCGGTGAACACAACCGCCTTGGGCGCCTTGAAGCCGGCGATGTGTTGCTGGCAATGCGCCAGCACGTCCTGTTCGGTCAGCGTCTGGCCGGCCTTGACGACGA
>JBKJZS010000592.1:0-1434 GCA_046714915.1 Polaromonas sp.
AACTTGCTCGGGGCGGCCCTTCGCTGCATTCGCCCGCCCCCACGCTCGGCACTAGTGCTAATTCTCCCAGGGGCGGCGCGGCGGAAAATTGTCCCGCTGCCTCGCCTGATCCAGCCGCTACCGCAGCTGGTGGCTACCGCGACTTTGACGACTTCCTGATGTCGCTCAGCCAGGAAAAGCGAAAGAAAATCCGCCAGGAACGCCGCAAGGTGGCTGAGGCCGGCATCACCTTTCGGTGGTCGCTCGGCAAGTGCATCAGCAGCGCCGATTGGGACTTTTTTTACAGTTGCTACGAGCGCACCTACTACGAACACGGCAACGCCCCCTACCTCAGCCGCGACTTCTTCCAGCGCATGGCCGACACCATGCCGGAGAACTGGTTGCTGTTCGTGGCGGAGCGCGATGGCGCGTCGATTGCTACTAGTTTAATAGCTGTCAGCGCAGGCGGGATAAGGACTAACGGCCAATTTGACTCCATAGGCTCTGCCAAAGTCGCTTACGGCCGTTACTGGGGCGCGACCGAGCGGGTGGACTGCCTTCACTTTGAAGCCTGTTATTACCAGCCTTTAGCCTGGTGCATCGAGCACGGCTACATGCGTTTTGAGGGCGGTGCCCAAGGCGAACACAAAATGGCGCGCGCCCTGCTGCCGGTCAAAACCACCAGCGCCCACTGGCTGGCGCACCCCGCTTTTGCTGACGCGGTCGAACGCTTTCTGGCGCGTGAAGGGGAAGGCATTGCCGGCTACATGGACGAGCTGGAGCGGCGCAAACCGTTCAGGCAGTCGGGCGCCAATGCCGACTCCCGCTAGCTTTGACGACCTGAGTGAGGTCTGGTTTTTTCGCCTGTCCTCTTAACCCGTCCAGCCGCCGGACGGGGCTTTGCATGTCCTTGCACCCCGGGATAATCCCGACATGAAGTGAGAACGCGGTTTCACTTTGACAGAGTTGTTAGTCACCGTGACGATTATGCGATTCTTGCCGCGCTGGCTGCCCCCTCATTTGTCAGGATTGCCGACAGCAACTTATCCACCCGGTTCCGGCGCGCGCAATAAACTGGAATGCAGGTGATCGGGGCTGGTTCCTCAATTACGAGCTCGCTCCGGGCCAGCAGGGCACAATCAACGATTGATACCCATGGAGATGGGGCGATTGACAGCAGCGATTCGACGGCTTGCGTTTACTCTACTGAAGCGGACGGTGAGGACGTGATTCTTGATGTCCGTGAAAACGGGTTTCCAGTGGCTTTATTGACATTCAGGATTCACGTGAACATATCAAGGCAAGAGTCGGCGATCCGCCGCCGCCGCCGACAGTGCCAGGACTGAACGTAAAACGGAGCGCGGCTGTTGAACATGCGCTAGGCTTGAAAAATAGACTGTTACTGTGCGAAACTGAACTGCTATATTTTTCATAGCACACGCATTATATTAATTG
>JBKJZS010000593.1:0-2475 GCA_046714915.1 Polaromonas sp.
TTTCAAAGGCGTGCTCTTCGGCCACGGTGGCCAGCGAATCGAGCTTGAGCTGCAGCCAGGCGGGGTCGTTGGCACGCAGGTCCATCGACAGCGTTTTGGCCATCGCCCCGAGTCCGCGCGGCTGCTCGGCGCCGTTGACCCAGACCTCAAAAGGCTGCGGCGCGCCACCGTCTTCCGCGGCCAGCTCGCCAACGAACAGTGCAAAGTCACCGAACGGGTAATGCACCATGAAAGTCCAGGCGGGATTGCCGGCGGGCAGTTCGGGCCGGCCCGGCCAGCGCAGGGAAGAGAGCACGGGGGCGGGCAATCGATCCAGCGCCAGACGGCGGTTGGCGTCGTTGATTTGTAGCGGTGCGGCGGCCTGCGACGGCGTTACGTTCAGGACCGAGCCCAGCACGGCATTGGGCCGGTAGGTCGCCAGTCCCTTCAGGCCCGATTGCCAGGCTTCGAGGTAGAGGTTCTGAAAATCTTTATAGGGGTAATCGGCCGGCACATTGACGGTCTTTGAAATGGCCGTGTCGATATAGGGGGCGACGGCGGCCACCATGGCCTCGTGCGCCTGGGCACTCATTTCAAGCGCGGTCACAAATGCGTGCGTCAGCGGCGCATCTTCGCCGCGCAAATGGCGGTACAGGCGCCACGCGTGGTCTTCCACCGCATATTCCTTGAAGCTGCCGTCGGGCATGCGCTTCTTGCGGGTGTAGCTCCAGCTGAAGGCGGGCTCAATGCCATTGCTGGCGTTGTCGGCAAAGGCCAGGCTGATGGTGCCGGTCGGCGCAATGGACAACAGGTGGGAGTTGCGCAGGCCATGCGTGCGAATGCGGTCTTTCAGGGCTTGCGGCAAGCGGGATGCAAAGCGCTGGCCACTTAAATACAGATCGGCGTTGAACAGCGGAAAGGCGCCACGCTCGCGCGCCAGTTCGACCGAGGCGTCGTAGGCCGCGTCACGCATGACTTCGGAAATATGCCGGGCCATGTCACGCGCCTCGGGCGTGTCGTAGCGCAGATTGAGCATGATCAGCGCATCGCCCAGCCCGGTAAAGCCCAGGCCGACGCGGCGTTTGCTGCGCGCTTCCTCCTGCTGCTGCGGCAGTGGCCAGACGGTGACGTCGAGCACGTTGTCCAGCATGCGGGTTGCGACGCGGGCCACTTCGATGAACGAAGCCTGGTCAAAGCGGGCGTCTTCGGCAAAGGGATGGACAACAAAGCGTGTCAGGTCAATCGAGCCAAGGCAGCAACAGCCATACGGTGGCAGGGGCTGCTCCGCGCAAGGGTTGGTGCTGGCAATGGTTTCGCAATACGACAGGTTGTTGTCGCGGTTGATGTGGTCAAGAAACAGCACGCCCGGCTCGGCATGGTCGTAGGTGGAGCGCATGATCTGGTCCCACAGCTCGCGGGCACGCAGCTTGCGGTAAGTCCACAGCCCGCTGTCCTGGTTTTGGTAAGCGCCAGCGCTCTTGTGCGCCTGTCCGGGCTCGGCGCGGTGCACCAGTGCCACCTCCGTATCGGCCTGCACGGCTTCCATGAACGCATCGGTCACGCCGACCGAGATGTTGAAGTTGCGCAAGTCTCCCGCATCCTTGGCCCGGATGAACTCCTCAATATCAGGATGGTCGCAACGCAGCACACCCATCTGGGCGCCACGCCGGGCGCCGGCTGATTCGACCGTTTCGCACGAGCGGTCAAACACGCGCATGTAGCTGACCGGCCCGGAGGCGCTGCTCTGGGTGCTGCCGACCCAGGCGCCGCGCGGCCGGATGCGCGAGAAATCATAGCCAACGCCGCCGCCACGGCGCATGGTCTCGGCCGCTTCCATGAGGGCGACATAGATGCCGGGATAACCGTCTTCGACCTGGGCAATCGAGTCGCCTACCGGCTGCACAAAGCAATTAATCAGCGTGGCGGAGAGTTCGGTGCCCGCCGCCGACTGAATGCGACCGGCCGGCAAGAAGCCTTGTTGCAGGGCCTGCAGAAACCGGCCTTCCCATTGCGCGCGCTGCTCGGGCGTTTCGGCCTGCGCCAAGGCGCGGGCGACACGTTGATTGACGTCGAGGATGCTCCGTTCAGCCCCCTTGCTGTACTTCTCCTGTAAGACTTCCTCACTAATGGGTTGCACTGGGAGCGTACGGATGGCCTGGATTGAGTCGCGAGTTGTGTGGGTCATATGATTTCTGAGACGAGTCTGAGGATGCTAAGGTCTTCGTTCACCCTGGTTGTTGATTTGCGACAATCTCAACTGAATGATTTCCTGAAAAATGGCCCTGCCGCCCCGAAAAACTTGCCAATGATTTGATCTGAATCTTGTCTGCGCCGCGCCGGGTGGCTCTATGGAACGAACCCGACTGCGCAAAGTCAGCACCCCTAGTGCAGTGTTGCACTCTATCTGGCACTTAAAACCGCGTCTTTTCGCCCAGGGCGTTGTTGCACATCCGCGCGATACCTACGGGTATCGCTGTGGTTTGCGCCTAGCCCTGA
>JBKJZS010000594.1:0-3801 GCA_046714915.1 Polaromonas sp.
GTTGTAGGTCGGGCACGCCCCGTCACTCCTGGCGCAAGTTCCAATCATTTTTGGAAAAACGTCAGCGCTCAGTAATTGTGGCTGCTGGGTCGGGCGCCGGATCGCTGGTTCTTGATGCCAGCACTGAGCCCCCTGAAAGACATTGCACGCGAAATTTTGCAGTGGTAGCACCGGCGCGCCACAGTGCGGTGCAGAAGAACGAATGTCTTCTCTTGCTGCAGCCTCGGCAAGCGAGGGCTGCAGGGCAAAAGTCTCTGGCCGCAGGCTATCGGAGCAAGGGCATCGCCGTTGTCTTGCCGCAAAGCCTTCAGCCCGGCTACCATCAGCGAATGCCCGCCTATTCCTTTGAAGCCCTCGATACCCAAGGCCAGACCCGCAAGGGAGTGATGGAAGCCGACACCGCGAAGGCGGCGCGCGGCCAGTTGCGCGCGCAAGCGCTGGTGCCCTTGCTGGTGGAGCCCGTCAACACGGGCCATGCCCACGCCGCCAATGAAAACCGCTTTGGCCTGAACACCGCGTTATTCACCCGACGGGTGTTCAATGGCACGGGGCTGGCGATCTGGACGCGCCAGCTGGCCGGGCTGGTGTCGGCGGGCTTGCCGCTGGAGCGCGCGCTGACCGCGCTGACCGATGAGGCCGAGGGTGACAGCCAACGCAACCTGGTGGCGGCGCTACGGGCCGAGGTCAACGCTGGCGCCCCGTTTGCCAAGGCACTGGGCCAGCACCCGCGCGAATTCTCGGACATCTACACCGCCGTCATCGGCGCCGGCGAGCAAAGCGGCAATTTGGGCCTGGTTCTGGAACGTCTGGCCGACGATCTGGAAGAGCGGCAGAACCTCAAGGCCAAACTGGTCGGCGCGGCGCTTTACCCGGCCATTGTCACGCTGGTGGCGATCATGATCGTGCTGTTTCTGGTCGGCTATGTGGTGCCGCAAGTAGCCAATGTGTTTGCAGGCTCGAAGCGGGCGCTGCCCTTCCTCACTGTGGCCATGCTGGGCCTCAGCAGCCTGGTCAGGGAGTACGGCTGGCTGATGTTGATTGCTATTATTTTAATAGCTGTTAGCGCCCGTCTGGCGTTGAAAAATGACACTATTCGTGAAAATTTCGACGCCCTGTGGCTGACCCTGCCGCTGCTGGGAAAACTCGCCCGCGGCTATAACGCGGCGCGTTTTGCCGGAACGCTGGCCATGCTGGCCGCCGCCGGTGTGCCCATCCTGAAAGCCCTGCAGACAGCTGCGCAAACCCTGTCCAACCGCGCCATGCGCGCCGATGCGCTGGACGCGCTGGTGCTGGTGCGCGAAGGCGCGCCGCTGGCCTCAGCCATGGCCCAGAAAAAGCGCTTTCCGGGACTGGTCAGCATGTTCGCGCGTCTCGGCGAGCAGACCGGACAGTTGCCTGTGATGCTACAGCGGGCGGCCACGCAATTGTCGACCGAGGTGCAGCGCCGCGCCCTGCAACTGGCCACCATTTTGGAGCCGCTGCTGATCGTGGCCATGGGCTTGGTGGTAATGCTGATCGTGCTCGCGGTGCTGCTACCCATCATCCAGTTGAACCAGTTGGTCCGCTGAGCCGGCGTGCGACAACAACTTAGCCCCGGATCGAGGTGGCGCAGGACGGCAGCTTGTTCAATTGGTAAAGGAGCCGCAGCGCGGTTCAGAGCGGCTTCAGCCGGACTCAAGCATCAGATCGGCCTACAGCCCTTTCTGGACGGTCGAAAGCAGATCACTTTTTTATAGCAAACGAACGATGAGTGGGTATTCCGGACCATCGTGACAGATTTTTGTGTTTGACCGCAATAACCGGTCACGACACCGCAATCGTAATTTTCTCTGGCGATTGACCCATCTTTTTCGTTTACTATGCAGAAATTCAGCATAGTAAACAAGCACAATTAATGAAAATCAACCTCAACCTGCTGCGCACCTTCGTGCAGGTCGCGGCGCACGGCAGCTTCCGAGTCGCATCCGACGACATCAATCGCTCCCAATCGGCCGTGAGCGCTCAGATCAAACAACTTGAAGAGCAGATCGGCACGCCGCTGTTTCATAGGACGACGCGCTTCGTGCGACTCACCACGGCCGGCGAGCAGATGCTGCGTGCTGCGCAACGAAGCCTTGGCGAGGTCGAACTCGGCCTTCGGGAAATCCGCGAGACGGCCAACTTGGAATCCGGACAGGTCGCGTTGTCCTGCTCCATGACCGTGGCCAGCACTCGCTTGCCACCCATCTTGGCGGTATTCGAACATCACTATCCCGCGGTACGCGTTTACGTAACCGAACTCAACCCCCCGGAGATGCACGAAAGCGTGCGACATTCGAAGACCGATTTCGGCATCGGAGCAGTTGTCGACTCGATGGACCTTGAGATCGAACCGCTGCTGACCGAGGATATCTGCGCCCTAGTTCCACGGCGCTTCCTCGCGGAGGACAGCGTCAGCATCACGCTACGGCAAATCGCGACCATGCCCGTCCTGATGCTGAACGACGCCACGGTTTTGCGTACCATCGTCACCGAGGCGGCAATGAAAGCGGGCGTGACGTTGACGCCCAAGTACGAGTGCACGCAGATCCAGACCCTGATCAGTATGGCCGCTTGCGGGCTCGGGATCGCGATCCTGCCGAAGTCGGTCATTCCGCACCACCTCGCCGACACGGTTCAAGTGCTCAGATTTGTCTCACCGTCGCTTTCCCGCCAGATTGGACTGATCACGGTTCGCGGCAGGAAACTGTCTCCCGCTGCTGCACGCCTTGCCGGCCTGATCCGCGAACTTATCGGGACCGATACGGTGGGCGCGCACAAACCGTCGATCTCACAGACGGCCGCGCCAAAGCGATTCGCTGGGCCGTGATGGGCGCTGCCCTTCGCGTGGGGTAAGTGCGGATGCCTGCACCGGCAGGACTTTGATACGCTGCCATGGTGCTGTGCTGAAACTCACGTACAGACAAGCGCCTGGGCTTGGCATTCATATTGCTCAACCTGAAGCGCGTCTATCCATTGCAGGTTTTTAAGGGTTACGCATGTACGTCATCACTGTTCTTTTCAGCATTGGGGCCGAACACACCTCCGATTTTTTGCAGGCGATAGTTGCCAATGCACGCACGTCGGTGGCTGAAGAATCGGGTTGCAGACAATTTGATGTGTGCGTTTCAGCCCGTGATTCAAACGAAGTTTTCCTGTACGAGGTCTACGATTCAAAAGCAGCGTTTGACGCGCATCTTGCATCAGTGCATTTCCGCCAGTTCACCGAATCCACCGAAGCATGGGTAATTGCCAAAGTTATCAATGTATTCGAGAGAACCTACCCGCGTAGCGGCAGCTGATTTGTAGATTTCCAGTGGCCCAGATAGCCGCGTGGAAGGTAAGGATTAGAGGGCGGTAGAAACCGAGCGGCCTCCAATGAGAAATTGGAACCTGTGCCGTTTGTCGATCTAAATAGAATACGCGCATCGCATCACGAAGGACCATCCAATATGACCCAAGAACTCCTAAAAGAACTCGCCCCGACCGGAATCCTGCGCGCGGGGATCAATCTCAGCAATTACCTGCTGGTGACCGGAAAAAGTCCGTCGGGTGAGCCCGAGGGGGTCGCGCCGGATATGGCACGGGCAATCGCCGAGCGGCTGGGTGTGAAGCTCAAGCTGGTGCCGTTCAAGACGCCGGGGGAGTTGGCGGATGCGGCGGGGAGCAATGTCTGGGATATCGGGCTGATCGGCGCAGAGCCGGCACGGGCGGAAAAGATAGCGTTCAGCGCCGCCTATGTCGAGATCGAGGCGACCTATCTGGTGCCAGCGGGCTCGGCAC
>JBKJZS010000595.1:0-5734 GCA_046714915.1 Polaromonas sp.
TCCCAATCGTCGGGGCGCCATCCAAAATGGGCCATCGCCGGCCCCACGGTGAGGGAAGGATCGGCGACGCGGCCAGTCACCACGATTTGTGCTCCGCCTCGAATGGCGTCGGCGATTTCCTGCGCGCCCTGGTAGGCGTTGGCGCAGACGAAGCGCGCCTCGTCGAAGTCGCCACCCAGGTGGTCGCGCAGGATCGGCCATGCGCCTTCGCCGGACAGATCGTCGCCTTTCACCACCGCGATGCGCGGCTTGGCCAACCCCAGCTCGGCGGCAAGCCTTTCGATGACCCGTGCAGCACCCTCCGGATTGGCCGCGCCGAAGTTGCCGACGATGGTGATGCCGTGCTTCAGGCAGTCGGCCAGCACCGGACGAAGCTCCAGCTCGAGCAGCGGTTCATAGCCAAGCTGCGGATTAGCCCGCTTGGCCAACTGCTGGGTCGCCAGCGTGCGTTCGGCCAGGTTCTCGAAGATCAGCGCGCAAGGGCCGCCTCGCTCTATCAGGGTGCGAACGACCGGCGCGCCCGCATCGGTGCGGTCTCCCGAGAAACCGGCTGCACAGCCGACGGCGATTGTCTGAATGCTTTTGTCCATAGCGCGAATATGGCGCGATTGCTTATGTATGTAAACTGAATTTATTGGAACAACTATGCTGGATTGCTAATGAATCTTTCGGGCCGGCTGATCGACGCCTTTCTGGCGCTAGAGGAAACCCGCCGTTTTGCCATGGCAGCCCAGCGCTGCCATGTATCGCCGTCGGCCTTCAGTCAGATGATCAGCCGGCTCGAGGATCAGGTGGGTGCGCGCCTGTTCGATCGCGACACCCGCAATGTGGCGCTGACGCCGGAGGGCGAGATTTTTTCGCAAGGGGCGCATCGCATCGCCGTCGAGATCAGTCTGGCCGCCAATGAATTGCGCGACCGTGCGCATCGCAACGTGGGCCGGGTTTCGATCGCCGCGCCGCCGTCAGCCTGCGCGGTGTGGCTGCCCGAGCAGATGGGCGAGTTCCGCAGGGACTATCCGGGTATCGCGCTGCGGCTACACGACGTGGTGTCCGACCGCTGCCTCGACATGATCGCTCGAGGCGAGGTCGACCTGGGCCTGAACGCGCAGCCCGGCAACGCACTGGAATTCGAGGCGCGGCACCTGTTCGATGAGCGCCTGTTCTTCGTCTGCCGCAGCGACCACCCGTTGGGCGCGCTCACCCAGGTCCGGCTGAAGGATCTGCGCAACCTGGAGTTCATTCACACGGTGCGCACAGGCAGTGTCTGGCAGCAGACGCAGGCCATGCTCAGTGCCGCCAGGATCCGCGACAGTGGTTTCGAGGTCGCGCAGTTCGGCACGTTGGCGGGCCTGGTCGAAAACGGCTTCGGCATCAGTGTCGTGCCGGAACTCGCGCTGCGGCTGTGCAGCCGACCGGGCCTGGTGGCCATTCCGATCGCCGATCGCAAAGCCGTGCGTC
This sequence comes from Polaromonas sp., assembly GCA_046714915.1. Lineage (GTDB taxonomy): Bacteria > Pseudomonadota > Gammaproteobacteria > Burkholderiales > Burkholderiaceae_C > Polaromonas. The sequence continues at coordinate 1,459 of JBKJZS010000595.1, forward strand.
CGATCTTCATGGTCAAGCGGCGCCAGCGCAGCCTGTCGATTGCCGCGGCAGCGATGTGGGAGCGCCTGACTCACGTCAGGCCGCGAACCCCCACGGCTGAGCCAGCGTGATCACATTCGTTCTTCAAGACCATGTCGAAAGCCTCGCAGAACAGCGTCTCGACGATACCCATCGGCCGACATCCGGTATGCCTTCGAAGGAAGGCCACATCCCACTATTGGACAATCTCGGTTGAACGCACTTTGCGGCTCTACGGTGCTGACAAGGTCTGGATGCAGTTGAAGCGCTGGATCATCATCGATGAAGCATTTAACGCAGACAGGCTGGTTGAATTTTTTCAGGCCTTGATCAGGATGCAGCGCGCACGGTGTTCCTAATTCTGCGCAACCGACGTGTTCACCACAGCCGGTTCGTGGCCTGGCTGGCAGAGCGCACCAAGCAAATCGAGGTGTTCTTTCTATCTGCCCAGCTACAGCCCCGAACTTAACCCTGAGGAGCGCTTGAACGCCGATCTGAAGCAGGTCATGGGAAAGCGGGTTCCCGTGCGAACCAAAGCCAAACTGCGTGAGGCGGCCAATGAGCACATGTTCATGCTCGAAAACTCGCCGCTACGCGTGCAGAGCTTCTTTCAGGACAAACGGGTCAAATATGCTGCGGCTTAAAACTTCATCGTGCCGGATCAATAGGTTATCTTTCACTCTGGAAGAGGGTCAGGGGCTGTCTTCAAGTTCGCACACCACCCTTACCCCGGCTCCCTCCCAGAGGGAACGGGAGACAGGAGGGGCCTCGGACCTGCGGGGCGACGAAGCCTAAAATCAGAGCTTTGGTGCCCTTGCCGGTTTTGCCGTCCCTTTCATCACTGCGCGGCTGGCCCCAGCATGCAGATATTTTTTCAAGACCATTTTTCATGTCCAACAACAACCCGACACCCCCGACCGCAGCTGGCGCTTTTGCAGCCATACCGCCGGATGACAACCAGCTGATGGCCGAACGCCGCGACAAGCTCAAGGCGCTGCGGCAGCAGCAGGCCGAGGGCCGGGGCGTGGCCTTTCCCAATGACATCAAACCGGCGCACCGGGCCGGCGCGCTGTTTGCCGCCTACGACAGCAAAACCAAAGAAGAGCTGGAGTCGCTGGCCGTCAGTGTCAGCGTGGCGGGCCGGATGATGCTCAAGCGGGTGATGGGGAAGGCCAGTTTTGCGACTCTGCAGGACGCGTCCTTCGGCCCCTCGGGCGGGCGTATCCAGATCTATGTCAACAACGAAGGTGTCGGTGAAGACATCCATAACGCGTTCAAGCACTGGGATCTGGGCGACATCGTGGCCGCCACCGGTACGCTCTTCAAAACCAAAACCGGCGAGTTGTCGATTCACGCCACCAGCATCCGCATGGTCACCAAAAGCCTGCGTCCGCTGCCCGACAAGTTTCATGGCGTGGCCGATCAGGAGGTCAAATACCGCCAGCGTTACGTCGACCTGATCACCGACGAAGCGGCGCGCAAACGCTTCGCCGCCCGCAGCAAGGCCGTCTCGACGATGCGCAGCTTCATGGTCGAGCACGAGTTTCTTGAAGTCGAAACGCCGATGCTGCACCCGATTCCGGGCGGTGCCAACGCCAAGCCCTTCGTCACGCACCACAACGCGCTGGACCAGCAGATGTTTTTGCGCATCGCGCCCGAGCTCTACCTGAAGCGCCTGATCGTCGGCGGTTTTGAACGGGTGTTTGAGATCAATCGCAGCTTTCGCAACGAAGGCATCAGCGTGCGGCACAACCCCGAGTTCACGATGATGGAGTTCTACGCCGCCTGGTGGAACTACGAAGACCTGATGACGTTCACCGAAGACTTGATTCGCCACGTGGCCAAGCAGGTGACCGGCGGCACGTCGCTCAGCTACCAAGGGAAACCGGTCGACCTGAGCCCGCCTTTTGAACGTCTGACGATCCGCCAGGCCATCCTCAAGCATACCGACGCCGGCGCCAATGTGGACAACGCGGCCTGGCTGGTCAGCGCATTGAAAAAACTGGGCAAACACAGTACCAAGGACAAGCTCGAGAGCCGCTCGCTGCCCAGCCTGCAGGTGACGTATTTTGAAGAAACCGTCGAACACGCGCTCTGGGCGCCGACTTTCATCATGGAGCACCCGACCGAAATCTCGCCGCTGGCGCGCGCCAACGATTCGCGGCCGGAAGTGACCGAACGTTTTGAGCTGTACATTACCGGGCGCGAGTTCGGCAATGGCTTTAGTGAGCTGAACGATGCCGAAGACCAGGCGGCGCGTTTCTCCGCGCAATCGTCGGCCAAAGACGACGGAGACGAAGAAGCCATGCACTTTGACGCCGACTATGTGCGCGCCCTCGAGTACGGCATGCCGCCCACCGGCGGCTGCGGCATAGGCATTGACCGCCTGATGATGCTGCTGACCGACAGCGCCAGCATTCGCGACGTGATCCTGTTCCCCGCGCTGCGCCGGGAAGCCTGAAACCAGCCTTGACCGGCTAGATCACCGGTCGGGCGGCTGACCCCATCTCCGTTGGCGCTCAAATTCTCCTCGGGACGTTCCTGTGAGCCGCCCGAGAGCAGCCAAAGGCGGCCCGACGTCTCACGAGAAAAAAGCCGCGTACCCCGCAAAACGGGTTGATCCGGCGCATTGCGGCGCTACAAGCACCTGGCCAAGGGCGGTAAAGGTGCTGGTTATGTAACATGAGAAGCGAACTGGCGATCTCGCCCGAATCATGACTGTTGCTCCGATGCGACAGCCAGAACCGCCACCTTCCCCGGTTTGGCGTCGCAGTTTGCCCATTTAATTCAGTTTTTTTGGCAAAAAAACAACATTTTTTGCGCTACATCAGGTTTCAGAACCACACAGACTGCTTCGTCGAATCCCGTCAAAGTCGAGTTCTGGACTTTTTCTCTGGCTGTTTCGGGCATTTATCCTACAAGGGCTGATCCCGGCGCTGTCGTTATTAACGCTAAGGACCCATCCATGGAACTCGAATTTTCCCGCATGGCGATCGTGTATTTGCACCTGATCGCCTGTTGTGTGGCCATTGGCCTCGTTCTGACCAGCGATATTGTCATGGTCAAACAGATCATCCGGGCCGATCCGGCTGAGGTTGATTCCCACCAGCTGTCGATGCTGCAGAAAACGGTGTCCCGCGCGCTGATTGCACTGTGGGTCTCCGGGGTTGCCATCATCGCGCTGGACGGCTCCATCAAAGGCTGGGACTATTTCGCCAATCCGAAATTGCAGTCCAAGGTGGTGATCGTGATGCTGTTGACGCTGAACGGCTTTGCACTGCACAAATACGTGCTGCCGATGATGCAGAAAGCGGGATCATTACTCAGGTTGCCATTCAGCCAGCGCATGTTGGCCATCTTTACGGGCGCTGTGTCGGGCGTTTCCTGGTTCTATGCCGCCATGTTGGGCATTGGTCGTCCGCTCAACTGGAAATATTCACTGGTCGAGATCCTGGCTGCCTACCCGGTTCTGATCTGCGGCGGGTTCGTCGCGATGGTGCTGCTCACTGCCTGGTCCCAGTACAAGTCCGGCAGTGCCACCGACGACTGGGCCTTACAGGGCACGCTGTTTGCCGGCGTACACTGAAACACGGTCGAATTGGCTCATCCGGCTGATCACCGCCTGACAGGGTCCCCCGAAAACGGCGCTTTGACTCGTTCAAAGCGCCGTTTTTCATCCCCCGTGAAGGATATCCCGTGCCGGCACCCGGCCAAGCTGTTCAAGAAAGTGCTAATTGCGTACTTGCGCATCATTGCCGTGTGCGAGCTGGCCCACGTCGCGCAAAAAAGCGCCTGACAAACTCAGATCGATAGAGTCGTCAAACTGGACTGGACTGGACTGACCGGCCGGTTTGGCGACTAACGGCTGGAGGTCGGCTCAATGCCAAAAAATTCCCGCAGCCCGCCGGTAACGCGGTCTATCGCGCTCTGGCGGCGGCAGCACAGGCATTTGACCGCCTGCTGCTGACTGTCAGTACCCGCATCCGCGCCGTGTTTTTCTTCCCGCCGCTGCATCCGGAGACTTATTTTGACACCTTGCTCACTTCAAAAAATTGATGGAAAACATGTTTAAGCGTTATCCAACGGCCGCAATAAGCTATCACTTTTATAGCAAATTGAGCGTCGGACACCCTGTCGCCTGACGGCAGCCTTGAAGCCGTCTTTAAACCAGTCCTGCGCCCTGAGGGAAAACGGACGGCGGGGCTGGCTCGGCTTTTTCCACCGGCATGCGCAAGTCGTCCAGGTAGTCGCGGGCAAT
>JBKJZS010000596.1:0-1302 GCA_046714915.1 Polaromonas sp.
CAAAACCGCCGCTTTCGCCTTGCCGCTGCTGCAGCGCATGATGAAGCACGAAAACTCGTCCACCTCGCCAGCGCGGCATCCGGTGCGTGCGCTGGTGCTGCTGCCAACGCGCGAACTGGCGGTGCAGGTGGCCGAGCAGGTGGAGCTGTATGCCAAATACACCAACCTGCGCAGCATCGTGGTGTTTGGTGGTATGGATATGAAGCCGCAAACGCTGGAACTCAAAAAAGGGGTTGAAGTGCTGGTCGCAACGCCGGGCCGCCTGCTGGACCACATCGAAGGCAAAAATACCGTGCTGAACCAGGTCGAGTACGTGGTGCTCGACGAAGCCGACCGCATGCTGGACATTGGTTTCCTGCCCGATTTACAGCGCATCCTCAGTTATTTGCCGAAGCAGCGCATCACCCTGCTGTTTTCCGCCACCTTCTCGCCCGAGATCAAGCGCCTGGCGTCGAGCTACCTGCAGGACCCGGTGACGATCGAGGTGGCGCGTTCCAACGCCACGGCTTCCACGGTGGAGCAGCATTTCTACGCCGTCAATGCCGATGACAAACGTCGCGCGCTGCACCAGATCCTTAAAGCACGCGGCCTTAAGCAGGCCTTTGTCTTTGTCAACAGCAAACTCGGCTGTGCACGGCTGGCGCGTTCGTTGGAGCGCGAAGGCCTGAAAACCACCGCCCTGCACGGCGACAAAAGCCAGGACGAGCGCCTCAAGGCCCTGGAGTCCTTCAAAAAAGGCGAGGTCGATTTGCTGGTCTGCACCGACGTGGCCGCACGCGGACTGGACATCAAGGACGTGCCGGCGGTCTTCAACTTCGACGTGCCATTCAATGCCGAAGACTATGTGCACCGCATTGGCCGCACTGGTCGCGCTGGCGCCCTGGGTCTGGCGGTGAGTTTTGCTGCCAGCAGCGACCAGCGCCTGGTCGCCGACATCGAAAAACTCATCAAGACCAAGATCGAAATTGAGCCGATGGAGTTCGACGAGGACCTTCCGCAAATCAAGCAGCAGGGCCGTATCAATGATGGTCGTCGCATGTACCGAGACAGCGGAACGGAGACGCCTGGGGTGCTCGCTGTGCCGCGCGAACGGCGTGAGCGTCGCGACTACGCGCCGCCGCATCAATTCTATGCACCGCAGCGCCAAGCCGCGCCGCGCGACCCGTTTTTTGACAAGCCTTACGAATCTAGCCTCTCCGCCGAAGCGCAGCCGGCCTGGGAAGCGACCGTCAAAAGCGTTGCGTCCCGCAGCCTGTCGGTGAACATCAAGCCCAAGAAAAAAGTCGCCGCGCTGTTCAAGAC
>JBKJZS010000597.1:0-11075 GCA_046714915.1 Polaromonas sp.
CTCAAGGCCATTCCAGGCCGCGTGAAAACGCCTCAGCGAAGAGGGCGCTTGCAGCATGTCCAGAAACGCCTGTAACTTGGCCAGATGTGCCTGATCGGCCTGCGGATAAATCTGCCAGACGAAGGCCTGTCCAGCCCAGATGGCGCGCACCACCGAATCTTCTCCGCGCACGAAGTTGAGGTCGCAGGCCCAGAGTAGATGGTCAAAATCAGTTTGATTGAGCCAAGGAAGGTATGAAATTGATAGCTGCTCACGCACGTCCTGCTTGGGCTGAATCCATTTTTTATCATCAAGCATGGCCTTGACGGCGGTAGTGGCGCGGCCCGCCGTGACGAGCAGCCGCACCGGCGTGGCGTGCTTGCTCCTTTGCGCCAGATGGTCCAGCAGCTGTGCCAAGGCAGCGGGCTCGTAACAAAACAGTGACACCAGCATTTCGCCTTGCCACGAAACGCCTTGCTGGGCCAGCCATGACTTACGCTCAAATGTCGCCTGGCGTGCTGTCAGCCCAGGCTCTCGCAGCAAGCCTCCGGTAGCAGCGCTGAAGCCAGGATAAAAAAACCACTTGGTCCAGCCCGCTGCCGGGCCGTTTTGCACCGGGGACCGCATGGCGTGGCAGCGTTCCACATAGCCTTCGGCCGACAGGTATTCGAGGTTGATCCATACAGGTTTTTGACCTGTATCCCTTGTATTTTCTGCGCAGGAAGCTATGAATTCAGGAGCAACGTGGCAGCCAAACGCCTCCACCAGCACGTCGCAGGGTGCGCCCTGCAGGCGCAGAATATTCATGCCCAGCGGTTCTATCCAGGGCAGCACCGTGACTCCGTCGCAGCCCTCGGGAGCCATCCAGCACAAAGCGGAGGCATCGTCCACCCACAGCCGCACGCGCTTCCCACGCGATGCCAGGTCGGCGCTAAGGCGCCAGCAGACACCGATGTCGCCATGGTTGTCTATGACTTTGCAAAAAATGTCCCACTGCGGGCTGTGATTCATCCTGGGATTGTCCACAATACTGCTACTGCAAACTGGAATTATCGAACCTTGAAAGTGCGTCTTCGCATCCTGGCGGTGTTGCAACCCTTGCACATTCATTGTTTTTCGTTACTTCCGGGTTGCAGGACTTGCCGGCAAAACGGCGCAAGCATAGCCATGACCCAATCTCACGAATTCGACCCCCAACTGCTCAGCGAGGTAGCGGCGCTGCCGGCCATGCCGGGCGTGTACCGCTATTTTGATGCAGAAGGCGCGGTGCTTTACGTCGGCAAGGCGCGCGACTTGAAAAAGCGGGTGTCCAGCTACTTTCAGAAAAACCACGGCGGCACCCGCATCGGCCACATGGTGAGCAAAATCGTGCGCATGGAAACCACGGTGGTTCGCTCCGAGGCTGAGGCCCTGCTACTGGAAAACAACCTGATCAAGACGCTGAACCCGAAGTTCAACATCCTGTTCCGGGATGACAAAAGTTATCCCTATCTCAAACTGGCGTCTCACACCTTTCCCCGCGTGGCTTACTACCGCGGCGCGGTTGAAAAAAAACACCGCTACTTCGGACCTTATCCCAGCGCCTGGGCGGTTAAGGAAACGATTTTGCTGCTGCAAAAAGTGTTCAAGCTGCGTACCTGCGAAGACACGGTGTTCAACAACCGCACGCGACCCTGCTTGCTTTACCAGATCAAGCGCTGCTCTGCGCCTTGCGTTGGCCATATCTCGCCCGGGCAGTATGCCCTGGACGTGGCCAATGCCGAGCGTTTTTTGCAGGGGCAGGCGCAGGAGATGCTGAGGGAGCTGGAACAACAGATGCGCGAGCATGCCGGGAAGCTGGAGTTTGAGCAGGCGGCTGAGCTGCGCAACCAGATGTCGGCGCTCTCTAAAGTTCTGCACCAGCAGTCGATGGAAACCGGCGGCGACAAGGACGTCGACATTCTGGCGGTGAAGGTGCATGGCGGCAAAGCCTGCGTGAACCTGGCCATGGTTCGCGGCGGCCGGCATCTGGGGGACAGGCCTTATTTTCCTACCCATGTGGAGCACGCGGTCGATCTGGCCGGCCTGGATGAGGGCAGTGTGGGGGACGACGAAACCAGACTTCACGGCAAAAGCAAGAGTCTGGAAGCCCTGGTGCTCCATGCCTTCATTGCCCAGCACTATGTCGACGTGCCGGTACCGCCGGCGCTAATTTGCAGCGAGCCGGTGGACAAGGACCTGATAGCTGCGTTGGCGATGCAGGCCGGTAGCAAGATCACCGCGATCCACCAGCCGCGCGAGCAGCGGCGCGTCTGGCTCGAAATGGCGCAGAAAAATGCCGATCTCCAGTTGGCCCGTTTGCTGGCTGAGCAGGGCTCGCAGCAGGCGCGCACCCGGGCGCTGGCCGAAGCGCTGGATCTGCCGATGGACAACCTCGATACGCTGCGCATCGAGTGTTTTGACATCTCACACACGGCCGGCGAGGCGACCCAGGCCTCGTGTGTGGTGTTTCACGGGCAGAAGATGCAAAGTGCCGAATACCGGCGTTACAACATCGACGGCATCACTCCGGGCGATGACTACGCCGCGATGAGGCAGGTCCTGATGCGCCGCTACAGCAAGCTGGCGGAAGCCGCCCGCAACAACACCGCCAGGCTGCCCGGCCTGGTGCTGATTGACGGCGGCAAGGGCCAGGTGTCAATGGCGCGCGAGGTCTTTGAAGAGCTGGGGCTCGATCTGGGCCTGATTGCCGGCGTCGAGAAGGGCGAAGGCCGCAAGGTGGGTCTGGAAGAGCTGGTTTTTGCGGACGGCCGGGAAAAAGTCTATCTTGGCAGGGACTCGGCCGCGCTGATGCTGATTGCGCAGATTCGGGACGAAGCGCACCGCTTTGCGATCACCGGCATGCGTGCCAGACGGGCCAAGGTGCGCGTAGGCGCCAGCCGGCTGGAAGACATCGCCGGCATAGGCCCGAAGCGGCGCGCCAGTTTGCTGCAACGCTTTGGCGGCATCCGCGGCGTGACATCAGCCAGCGCAGAGGATATTGCCACCGTCGAAGGCATTTCCAGAGAGCTCGCCGAAGAAATCTACCGTGCCTTGCACTGAAAGTGCCTATCAATTTCTTTGGATTCGTCAAATGCGCCGCTGCTGATTCAAGACGTTTTTGCGCAACGAAACTAATCAAAAGTGGCGGTATTTAAAGGCTGCACTTGGCCGCTTCGCCTGCCCAGCTTGGCTCATGCCAGAATCGGGTGATGTTTCTGACCATACCCACGCTGATGACCTGGACCCGCATCGTTGCGATTCCGCTGATTGTGGGAATCTTCTACCTCGATGATATTTCTCCAGTTACCCGCAACCTGATCGCGACCGTGATGTTTGTGGTCTTCGCCGCGACTGACTGGCTCGATGGCTTTCTGGCGCGCAAGCTGAACCAGACCTCTTCTTTCGGCGCATTTCTCGATCCGGTGGCTGACAAGTTCCTGGTGTGTGCTTCTTTGCTGGTGCTGGTGCATTTGCAGCGTGCCGATGTTTTTGTGGCGCTCATAATCATCGGGCGCGAGATTGCCATTACGGCGTTGCGCGAATGGATGGCCCTGATAGGCGCCACCAAGAGCGTCGCTGTTCACATGCTGGGAAAGCTCAAGACAGTTGTGCAGATGGTGGCTATTCCTTTTCTGCTTTATGACGGCCGCCTGTTCGGCGTCATCAACACCCATCTTTGGGGAACCTGGCTGATTTGGCTGTCTGCCATTTTGACGGTCTGGTCAATGATTTATTACCTGCAAAAAGCCATTCCCGAAATCCGCGCCCGCGCCAAATGAGTTCGTCCGAGGTCAACAACGCCTTGATCAAGGCGATGCCCGCGGTATTCGTCCTGATCTGGAGCACCGGTTTCATCGTCGCCAAATATGGCCTGCCTTACGCTCCGCCCCTGAGCTTTCTGGCGATACGTTATATCCTGTCACTGCTGTGCTTCCTGGCGTGGATCGCTATCGCCGGTGTGGCTTGGCCCAGCAGCCGAGCGCAGTGGCTTCATCTGGGTGTCACCGGCATCCTGATTCACGCGGGCTTTCTGGGCGGCGTCTGGTCTGCCATCAAGGGCGGAATGGGCTCTGGTTTGTCGGCTCTGATTGTTGGCCTGCAGCCGGTATTAACCGCAATCTGGATCTGCCTGCTGGGCGATTCTAATCAGACTGAGAGTCGCGTCAGCGCTCGGCAGTGGCTGGGTCTGGTTCTTGGTCTGCTCGGGTTACTGCTGGTGGTTTCGCGCAAGTTTGGCTCCGGCAATGAAGCCACCCTGTACACGCTGGCTTCTGCCGTGATCGCGCTGCTGAGCATTACCGCTGGCACGCTGTACCAGAAGCGTTTTGTCAGAACTGCCGATGTCCGAAGTGCCAACGCGATTCAGTTGGGCGCGGCCTTGCTGGTGACATTGCCCCTGACCTGGTTTGAGACCGAGCCTGTGCTTTGGACTGCCGAGTTGCTGGGCGCGCTGGCATGGTCTGTACTAGCCCTGACGCTGGGCGGCAGTTCGCTGCTTTACCTGCTGATCCAGCGCGGCGCGGCTATCGCGGTTACCAGCCTTCTGTATCTGGTGCCGCCCACCACAGCGCTGATGGCCTGGCTGCTGTTTGGCGAATCCATCACCCTGGTTACGGCGGCCGGCACGGCGCTGACAGCCATCGGGGTCTGGATGGCGGTGCGAACCCGTTCCAGAGTCGCGGTGTAGGCCACTGCGGCTGCCCTCAGGCGGATAGCCGCCACGGTTCGTGCTTAAATTTTTCAGCGAGGCAATCGAGCAGCACTCGCACCCGCTTCGGGGTTTGCAAACGATAGGGCGCCAGCCACTGAATGTCTGCATCGAGCATTGCGTAATTCGGCAGCAGGTGCAGCAGCGTGCCGGACGCGAGATGGGCCTGCACATCCCACTGGCTTCTGAGCATGACACCCCGTGCCTGCAAACACCAGTCGCGAACCTGCTCGCCCGAGTTGGAGGATAAAGCTCCCTGAACGCGAACACGGTAATCGGCGCTGCCGACACTGACCAGAGCAGAGTTTTTCTTGCGTGTCTCGGGCACGGCATTCATAGGCCAGGTGTCAAATTGGCGGTCGCGCCCGTTCGCACAGCAGTTCACCTTCCAGCGTCGCCGCTCCCGTCGGGTAGTGCGATGAAAAAGCAAGAGGCCCAGCACCGCCTCCAGTTTGCGCCAGTCGTTTCGTCACGGCAGACGGGGCCATCCGCAATGCCGCAGCGGTTGCAACCACACTGCCCTGTTGCACAATGGCGACTACCAGCGCCAGATCTGCACGTTCCATAATTTCCAAGTTCAGAATAATTAATTCACTTATTATTTCTTGATTGGACACAGGATGGCATCACAATCGGGCATGTTCGAAGCTTTTGAGGCGTTTGATGTCAACCGCGGCGCTGTCAGGCTGCACGGTCGCCGGGGCGGGCAGGGTAGGCCGCTGCTCTTGCTGCATGGCCATCCGCAAACACACGCCATGTGGCATGCCGTGGCACCTGAGCTGGCAAAGCGTTTCACGGTGATCATGATGGACCTGCGGGGCTACGGCGACTCCAGCCGACCGGCCGCAGATGCTCAGCATCTGGCTTATTCAAAGCGTGAAATGGCCTTGGACGTGCTGGCGGTGATGCAACACCATGGCTTTGAAAGGTTTCAGGTGCTTGCGCATGACCGCGGCGCGAGGGTGGCGCATCGGCTGGCGCTTGACCATCCCTCGGCCATCGAGCGTCTGATGTTGCTTGACATCGCACCGACGCTGGCCATGTATGCCCACACGAACGAAGAGTTTGCTCGGAGCTACTGGCATTGGTTCTTTCTGATCCAGCCGCCGCCGCTGCCCGAAGCGCTGATCGAGTCCGATCCGGTACGCTATATTCACAGTGTGATGGGAAGTCGCCACGCGGGTCTGGGTGTATTTCATCCGCTGGCACTGGCTGAGTATGAGCGCTGTGTGGCACTGCCAGGCAGTGCACAGGCGGTCTGCGAAGACTATCGCGCCGCTGCCGGCATTGACCTTGTCCATGACCGGATAGACTGGGCTGACAAGCGCAAGCTGGCAATGCCGCTTCGGCTGCTCTGGGCCGAGCACGGTGCAGTAGGCCGATGTTTTGATGTCTTGCGTTTATGGCGCGAGGTGGCCGATGATGTCGCTGGCGAGACATTGCCCTGCGGCCACTACATCGCCGAGGAAGTTCCCCGCCTGCTGTTGCAGCAGGTTCAACAATTCTTAAGGAGTTAGTTCATGACGAAACGTCGTATCGCAGTGATCGCCGGAGACGGTATTGGTAAGGAAGTGATGCCGGAAGGCGTTCGGGTGATGGAGGCGGCCGCTGTCAAATTCGGTATTGATCTGCAGTTCGATCACTTCGATTTTTCCAGCTGGGATTATTGTGAAAAGCACGGCAAGATGATGCCGGACAACTGGAAGGACCAGATCGGCGGACACGACGCGATTTATTTTGGCGCCGTCGGCTGGCCTGAAAAAATTGCCGACCATGTGTCCCTGTGGAGTTCGCTGCTGCTGTTTCGGCGCGAGTTTGACCAGTACATCAACTTGCGGCCCGCGCGGTTGATGCCCGGCATCATTGCCCCGGTGGTGCGACGCGACGGTTCGGCCCGCGAAGCGGGCGAGATTGATTTTTACATCGTCCGTGAAAACACCGAAGGCGAATACTCCAGCATCGGCGGCAGGGCGTTTCCAGGCACTGATCGGGAGTTTGTGCTGCAGCAATCGGTCTTCTCCCGCATCGGCGTGGACCGCGTGCTCAAGTTCGCTTTTGAACTGGCCCAGTCGCGTCCGAAGAAACATCTCACCAGCGCCACCAAATCCAACGGCATATCGATCTCCATGCCTTATTGGGACGAACGTGTGGTCGAGATGGCCAAGGACTACCCCGACCTCAAGCTCGACAAATTTCACATCGACATCCTGACCGCGCATTTTGTCCAGCGCCCGGACTTTTTTGATGTGGTCGTTGCCAGCAATTTATTCGGCGACATCCTGAGTGACCTGGGGCCAGCTTGCACCGGGACCATCGGCATAGCTCCCAGCGCCAACTTGAACCCCGAGCGAAAATTTCCCTCGTTGTTTGAACCAGTTCATGGCTCGGCGCCGGATATCGCTGGCCGCAATATTGCCAATCCGATCGGGCAGATCTGGTGCGGCGCCATGATGCTCGAGTTTCTTGGGTACAAAAATGCCCATGATGCGGTTATCACCGCGATTGAAAAAGTGCTCAGTCCGCAGAGCGGTGCACCGCGCACGCCCGACCTGGGCGGCACGGCATCGTGTTCCGATGTGGGCAGGGCAATCACGATGGCCTTGGGCTGAAGCAAATCTGTTTGCGGTCTTGCTGTCGGCCCCTGAAATACCGGGCGTGCTTACGGATATGCGGAGAAAGCGTGAGAAAAAAGACTAGAATCCGCCACCGCACGTTGTAAAAATCTGATGTTGTATTGACACGATGAGAGTCCATGGCTCTAATTGGAATCAGCAGCAGATCTGCACATGCCGCCTCCCACTGCCATCTTTTTACAGATGTCCAGGGGGAAATTCAAGAGACAACCAAATTAACTTTTATCAACGAGGGGCTCCTTGTGAACAAGACAGAACTAATCGAGCACATTGCCAAACATGCTGACATTTCCAAAGCGGCCGCGACGCGAGCGCTGGAGTCAACCATTGGTGCTGTCAAAACAACCCTGAAGAAAGGAGGCTCTGTGTCTCTGGTGGGTTTTGGTACTTTTGCAGTGGGAAAACGTGCTGCCCGCACGGGCCGTAACCCGCGTACCGGCGATGCGATTAAAATCAAGGCAGCCAAGGTGCCGAAGTTCCGTCCAGGCAAAGCGCTCAAGGATGCATTGAACTGATGCACATGAATTGAAAGTTTAGGTGGGGTGCTTAGCTCAGTTGGTAGAGCAGCGCCCTTACACGGCGTAGGTCGGCGGTTCGAGCCCGTCAGCACCCACCACAAACTGGACAAAGGCGAACAGATGGTTCGCCTTTTTCATTGATGGTTTAACGTAAATGGCCGATTGACAGCCACACAGGAAATTCGAGATGTTTGATTTCATTCGCAAGCACACCAAAGTCACCATGGGCTTGCTGTTTTTGCTGATTGTTCCGTCCTTTGTGTTGTTCGGTCTGGACGGCTACAACCGTTCGGAGCAAAACAGCGTTGTGGTTGCCAGGGTGGACGGCCAGGATATTTTGCAGTCCGAGTGGGATTCGGTCCATCAAAACGAGGTCGCTCGGCTCAGGGCGTCGATGCCGACCCTCGATATCAAGTTGCTCGACTCGCCCGAGGCCCGGTACGGCACGCTGGAGCGACTGGTGCGGGATCGGGTGCTGGCGGCTGCGGCCAAGCAAAGTGGCTTGGTCGTTCCTGATCAAAAATTGCAGCGATTGTATGCAGAGGACCAGGCGATCGGGGCATTCAGGCTGGCTGATGGCAAGTTTGACCGGGCTGGTTTTCTTGCGCGTACAGGGTCGACGCCGGAGGCGTATGAAGCAGGACTTCGGGCAGACCTGTCGACTCGGCAGGTGATGCTGGGTGTGGCAGGCAGCGGGTTTTCTTCCAGGTCTGCGGCCGATGCCTCGCTCAATGCCTTCTTTGAAAAACGGCAAGCGCAGATCGCCCGCTTTAATACCGCGGACTATGCAGCCAGAGTCAACCCCACCGATGCCGACCTGGAGCAGTTTTACAAAGACAATCAGGCCCTTTTCCAGGCGCCGGAACAGGCCAGCATCGAGTACGTACTGCTCGATGTGGAAGCCCTGAAAAAAAACATCGCGGTTACTGAGCAGGACCTGAAAGCTTATTACGACCAAAACAGCCAGCTGCTGTCAGGCAATGAAGAGCGCCGTGCCAGTCATATTCTGATCGAGTCTTCCGCGACCGCAGCGGCAGGCGAGCGCCAGAAAGCCCGAGAGAAAGCGGAGCAGTTGCTGGCCGCGGTTAAAAAAGCGCCTGACTCGTTTGCTGATTTGGCTCGCAAAAACTCCCAGGACGCCGGCTCGGCCCCAGCCGGTGGCGACCTGGACTTCTTTTCCCGCAAGGCCATGGTCAAGCCATTCGCCGACGCGGTTTTTGCAATGAAGAAGGGCGACTTTAGTGAAGTGGTCGAAACCGAGTTTGGCTTTCACATCATCAAGCTGACCGATATCAAGGCGGCCAAGCAGCGAAGCTATGAAGAGTCAAAGCCCGCGATGGAAGCCGAGCTAAAGCAGCAGTTGGCTCAAAAGAAATTTGCGGAGACTGCAGAGGCGTTTAGCAATGCGGTGTATGAACAATCCGACAGTCTGCGGCCGATTGCGGAGCGCCTGAAGCTGGAAGTCAAAACCGCCAGCAGGCTGACCCGCAGTCCGGCGATGGGCGCCACCGGCGTATTGGTCAACTTGAAGTTCCTCAACGCGCTATTTGCTCCAGATGCAGTGGAAAAAAAGCGCAATACCGAAGCGGTGGAGGTGGGCCCCAGTCAACTGGTGTCCGGCCGCATTACAGACTACACGCCAGCCAGAACCTTGCCTCTGGCAGAGGTCAAAGACCGTGTGCGCGAGCGTCTGCAGCAGCAGCGCGGCGCCGAGATGGCCCGCAAGGACGGCGCCGAAAAGCTTGAGGTCTGGAAAGCCAATCCGGCCGCTGCCATACTGCCTGCCGCTTTCGTGGTGTCGCGCGACCAGATGCAACAACTGCCGGCAGCGGTGGTCAGCGCCACGCTGAGCGCAGACGTCAGCGTCCTGCCCGCGCTGGTGGGCGTGGACCTGGCCGCGCAAGGTTATGCCATCATCAAAGTGCTCAAAGTGCTGCCGCGTGAAGCCCCAACCGCGGCCGAGGCCCAGGCCCAGCAGGACCGGGCGCAGTACACACAATGGTGGACCTCCGCTGAAAGCCTTGCGTATTACAAGGCTCTGCAAGGGCGTTTCAAGGCAGACATCAAAGTTCCCAAGCCCGCCGAACAAAAAGCCGGCGCAGAAAGCGGCGCGCGCAGCGGATAAGGCGCGCAGTTCTCGTTATAATCTGAGGTTCCGGTGGCTGTAGCTCAGTTGGTAGAGTCCAGGATTGTGATTCCTGTTGTCGTGGGTTCGAGCCCCATCAGCCACCCCATACCCCATAACAAAAGCCTGCTATCAATTCGGTAGCTGGCTTTTTTCTTGGATTCCCGATGTAAGGGCGGATGTAAGACGATTTTCCGAATCCGGCAGCCACGTCGGAATCTCAAACACAGGGATTTGGCTTGCTTGCTAGGCGATGTGGGTGTGAAGCGGCGGACAGGGAGCTGGACTACTCTCCATTTTTGAGGATGTGGACTATCAGTACGCTATCTAATTAATAGCTGCTTGCACAATGAATACGAGGGCTATAGGCTTATTTGTCATATAGACAGTGCTGCGCAGGGGCTTGATCAGCTACCGTGAAGGCGGCGGGCAACGACGAACCTTCGGCGCTCGATATGACTCAGTGACCTCCACCAGCGCGGTCATGCCGGGCACGCTGCCTGCTGAACGGCGCTTTGCGCTGGTGGCGGCGCACCCAACATCACCGCTTTGTTATTGCGTGAGTCTGTAGCTTTGGTCAGTGGCCAATGCGGAGTACCGCAATGGCCAAGAATCACGAAGCTGTCGCGTGGCTTCGGCGGACAGCGCGGTCATGCCGGGCGGCCTGCCTTTTTGTTTGAACTGCGCTGCGCGCTGTGGGTCAGCCCACCCAACATCACCGCTTTCGGTTTGCCAGCGCTCTAGTGTCAGTCAGTGCGCGCGGCTCGGCTTCGCCCCGCACAGGTGCTGGGGAGTTACATCGCCAGTGCTTCGCAAGTGTTGGTCAGTGCGCTGGAGCGCAGATAGCCTCACGGCCGTGAATTCGAATGATGACGTTCATAGCGTCCCCTTCATGCAACCCTGTTCAGGAGCCCCAGCAGGCAGGCAGGGGAAACCTGCTTTTCAACCCGGTTTCGACGCGGGTCTAGCTGGGGCAAAACTGTTTTAGGCGTGCTTTGGCACCACGCTCAGGCGCAGGCCCACGGCGTGCAGCACCTTGTGAACCGTGGTCAGTGTCGGGTTGCCCTCTGCGCTCAGTGCCTTGAATAGCA
>JBKJZS010000598.1:0-8281 GCA_046714915.1 Polaromonas sp.
GCCCTGCGCTGCGCACTGCCCCCACGCTTGCCACTGCGTGTGCTGCGCTGCCCCCCGAGGGGGCCCTCGCGCCTTGGGACGGCCCTGCGGCGCTCATCGCGGCTCGCCTAGCGCACGATGCCGCGTTGCGGCGATGTGTCGGCAAGAAAGGACAACATCATCTGGACATCCGGCGCAGCGTCGGGATGTTTTTTTGCCAGCTCCGCAATCCGGGCTCTGGCCAGCGCCAGCGTCAGATCCTCTCGGTACAGGGCTTTGTGCATGGCTTTGACCGCCGCGATACGGTCTGCTGAAAAACCGCGTCGACGCAGCCCCTCAAGGTTCATCGAGCGTGCTTCAGCCGGCTGCCCCTGGCACATGACAAATGGCGGCAAGTCGGCAAACAGCAGCGAACACATTGCCGTCATGCTGTGCGCGCCCAGCCGGATGAACTGATGCACGACGGTAAAGCCGCCAAGAATCACCCAGTCGCCGACCTGCACATGGCCGGCCAGCTGCGAATTGTTGGCAAAAATGGTGTTGTTGCCAACATCGCAGTCATGCGCCAGGTGCACATAGGCCATGATCCAGTTGTCATTACCGATCCGCGTGACGCCGCTGTCGCCAGGCGAGCCGATGTTGAATGTGCAAAACTCGCGGATAGTGTTGCGGTCACCAATGACCAGCTCGCAGGGCTCACCCGCGTACTTCTTGTCCTGCGGAATGCCGCCCAGCGAATTGAACTGAAAAATGCGGTTGTCGCGGCCTATCGCGGTGTGGCCCTCGATGACACAGTGCGCGCCAATTGTGGTGCCTGCGCCCACTTTGACGTGTGGGCCGATCACCGTGTAAGGCCCGACGCTGACGCTGCTGTCGAGCTGGGCCTTGGGATCAACCAGCGCCGTGGAATGGATATTGCTCAAGACACGGACCTCCGTCGGCCCGCCTCAAGTAGGGCCAGCCCCCTTGGGGGGCAATGCTGCGGCAGAGCCGAAAACGTGAGGACAAGCATGCTCAGGCGATGGTGCGCATGGTACACATCAACTCGGCCTCACAGGCCAAGTTGTCACCCACGCGCGCCACGCCCTTGAACTTGAACACGCCGGCCTTCAGCCGGTCCAGCGTCACCTCCATGATCAACTGGTCGCCAGGCTCCACCGGCCGCTTGAAGCGTGCGCCATCAATTCCCGCAAAGTAGTACACGGTTTTCTCGTCGGGCGTCACGCCCTGCAGGTCGAAAGCCAGCAGAGCGGCCGCCTGCGCCATGGCTTCCAGCATCAACACGCCCGGCATCACCGGCCGGTGCGGAAAGTGCCCCGTGAAAAAAGGTTCGTTAATCGTGACGTTCTTCAAGGCCTTGATGCGTTTTCCTTTTTCGAGCTCCAGCACGCGGTCCACCAGGAGGAAGGGGTAGCGGTGCGGCAGCTGTTTGAGAATTTGGTGAATATCCATCATGATTTTTTTTGGGTCTCAGGTAAGGCTTTTCCGGTCGTTTTCTCCAGCACCTTGAGGCGTTCACGCAAACCGTGAAGCTGCTTGAGCGTCGCTGCATTTTTTTCCCATTGCGCATTGTCGTCGATGGGAAAGAGCCCGGTGTAATGTCCCGGCTTATGAATAGATCGGGTCACTACGGAAGCGGCCGAGATGTGCACATGGTCGGCCAGCGTCAGGTGCCCGAGCACCACCGCGCCACCGCCCACCGTGCAGTGGGCACCGATGCTGGCACTGCCCGCCACACCAACGCAGCCTGCCATAGCCGTGTGCTGGCCGATGCGCACGTTGTGACCAATCTGAATCAGGTTGTCGAGCTTGACACCGTCTTCGATCACCGTGTCCTGCAGCGCCCCCCGGTCGATACAAGTGTTGGCGCCAATTTCCACATCATTGCCAATACGCACCACGCCAAGTTGCTCGATTTTTTCCCAGCGGCCGCCATGCGGCGCAAAACCGAAGCCGTCGGCACCGATCACCGCACCAGAATGAACGATGCAGCGCTCACCGATGACACATCCGTCGGCCACCGTCACACGTGCCGACAGCTGCGTGTCGGCCCCAATGCTGACATCACTGCCAATCACGCCGTGTTCGCCTACGCGGACACCGGACCCCAGCACCGCATTGGCGCCAATGCAGGCAAAGGCGCCAATGGCTGCATCCGGCGCCAGCCGGGCCAGTGGATCGATCAGGGCACTGGGGTGTATGCGTTGTAGGCGTCCCGCGCTGGACGGCAGATGCTGCCGCTTCCAGAGCTGGGTCACCCGCGCGAAGTAGGCATAGGGGTTGTCAACAATAATGCAGGAGCCGCGCTTAATTGCGGCCTCGGCGGCGGCCGGCGCCACCACCACACAGGCAGCGGCCGACTGGATGAGTTTGCCCTGGTACTTGAGGTGGCTCAGGAAAGTCAGCTCGGCTGCGCCCGCAGACTCGATCGGGGCAAGACGCTCGACCAGAACATCCGGGTCTCCCACCAGCCTGGCGTCAAATTCGCCGGCCAGCGATGCAACAATATCTCCGAGTCTGAGCGTCACACTTGGCCTGTCCCTGAATAAGGCTTATTTGCCGGCGTTGAGCGCTTTGATTACTTTGTCGGTGATGTCGTGCTTCGGATTGGCGTAGACCGCTTCCTGCAACACCAGATCGTATTTTTCGGTCTCGGCAACCGTCTTAACCACTTTGTTCGCACGCTCGATGACCTGCTGCAACTCTTCATTTTTGCGGGCATTGAGGTCTTCCTGGAATTCGCGGCGCTTACGCTGGAAATCCCTGTCCTGATCCACCAGCTGCTTCTGGCGCGCAGTACGCTGGCTCTCTGACAAAGTGGGCGCCTCGCGCTCAAATTTGTCAGAAAGCGTCTTCAGTTGCGTCCCCAGATCGCCTAGCTCTTTTTCGCGCTTGCTGAATTCCTGTTCGAGCTTGGCCTGAGCCGCCTTGGCACTATTGGCTTCGCGGAATATGCGATCAATGTTGACGATGCCAATCCTGAACTCCTGCGCACCCGCCGCAAAAGCAGCCAGCGCCATCAGAGCCGTCATAAAAAACTTGTATGTATATTTCATTAGAACGATGTACCAATTTGAAATTGCAATCTCTGAATTCTATCTGCTGGGTTCTTTCTAAGCGGGTTGGCAATGGCCAGGCGCAGGGGGCCTAGAGGCGAAATCCAGCTGATGCCGACTCCGACCGATGAGCGCAAGTCGCCCAGCCTATATTTGTCCTGCTCGCCAAACACATTGCCGGCGTCCACAAAAGCAAAGAGCCGCAAGGTCCTGTCATTGCCGGCACCGGGGAATGGCGCCAGGATTTCGGCATTCAGCGTGATTTTTTTCGGTCCGCCGATGGCATTTCCCTGAATGTCGCGTGGACCCAGCGTACCCGGCTCATAGCCGCGCACCGAACCGAGACCGCCGGAGTAGGAGTTTTTGAACACCGGAAAGGGTTGTCCGTTCAGACCCTTGCCCCAGCCCAGCTCGCCGTTCAATGCGATGGTAAATTGCTTGTTCAGCGGAATGTACTGCTGGACTTGATAGTTGGCACGCAAGAATCTGGCGTCCCCGGCAACGCTCCAGTCACCGTACACGCGCTGGTAACGCCCGGTACTGGGAACCAGTGCACTGTCGCGCCCGTCACGCGACCAGCCCACGGTCAGGGGAACAGAGTTGCTTTTGGCGCCAAAAGTGCGGATGTAATCCTGATAAATCAGCGGAAGATTGCTTCCGGAAATATCAATCTGCTCCAGCCCTGCACCGAAATAAACCGTATCGAGTTCGCTGAAAGGCACGCCAAAACGCACGCTACCACCGGTTGTTTTGATGGCATAGTTGCCGCCTTGGCTGTCATAGGGGCGTGAGGTGCGCGAGTAGATGTCCAAAGTACGCGAGATACCATCGGTCGTGAAATAGGGGTCTACCGTACTGAGTACAAACTGCCGGTTGAATTTTCCGGTGTTGAGCTCTAGACCCAGGTAATTTCCGGTGCCGAACGCATTTTCCTGCTTGAAGCCGAACACGAAAGAGAGTTTTTCGGCACTCGAAAAGCCGGCGCCGAGCTGCAGGTTGCCTGTGGGCTTCTCAACCACCGCCAGATTCAGGTCAACCTGGTCCGGCGTTCCCGTGACTTCTTGCGTATCAATGTTGACTTCCGTGAAATAGCCCAGCCGATCAACGCGGTCGCGGGACAGGCGGATCTTGTCGCCGTCATACCACGACGCCTCAAACTGCCTGAACTCACGGCGCACCACTTCATCGCGCGTGCGGTTGTTGCCGCTGATATTGATACGCCGCACATAGGCTCGGCGCGAAGGATCGCCCTGCAGCACAAAGGCCACGCGGTTGTTGACCCGGTCAATTTCCGGCTTGGCTTCGACCCTGGCAAAGGCAAAACCGAAACTGCCGTAGTACTCGGTAAACGCCTTGACGGTTTGCGCTACCTGGTCGGCGTTGTAAGCGTCGCCGGGCTTGATGGCGACCAGCGACTTGAACTCGTCCTCCCGCTCGAGGAAGTTGCCTTCCAGCTTGACGCCGGACACGGTGAAGCGCTCTCCTTCGGTGATATTGATGGTCACCGTCAAATCCTGCTTGTTCGGCGAAATGGCAACCTGGGTGGAATCGACCTTGAATTCGAGGTAACCCCGGGTCAGGTAGTAAGAGCGCAGGGCTTCGATATCGGCATTGAGTTTGGCCCGGGAGTAAAGGTTGGACTTGGTGTACCAGCTCAGCCACCCGCCGGTGTTCAGATCGAACAGGTTGCGCAGCGAGGACTCGCTGAAAACCTTGTTGCCGACAATCCGGATCTCTTTGATTTTGGCCACATCACCTTCACTGACGCTGAAGGTCACATTGACCCGGTTGCGCTCGATCGGGGTAACGGTGGTCACGACCTCAGCGCCATACAGGCTGCGGTTGATGTACTGGCGCTTGAGCTCCTGCTCGGCCCGGTCAGCCAGCGCCTTGTCAAAGGGCCGCCCATCGGTAAGCCCGATCTCACGCAAGGCTTTCTTCAGCACATCCTTGTCAAACTCCTTGGTACCGACAAAGTCCACGTCGGCGACCGTCGGACGTTCTTCGACAATCACGACGAGCACGTCGCCGCTGACTTCCAGGCGCACGTCCTTGAAGAGGCCCAGTCCAAACAGGGCCCGAATTGCGCTGGCACCTTTGTCATCATTATAGGTTTCGCCAACGCGAAAAGGAAGCGAGGCAAAAATGGTTCCCGGCTCTACCCGCTGCAGGCCTTCCACCCGGATGTCGCGCACGGTAAACGGATCCACGGCCCAAGCCGCATGCGCGATAAGAAAACTGGCCACAATCGCGGCTACGCTGCGAACCTTGAATCGGTCTATTTGTTTTTGCATGAAAAGTATGGAGTTAACCCAAAAGCCGGGAGACATCGTTAAACAA
Source organism: Polaromonas sp. (assembly GCA_046714915.1). GTDB lineage: Bacteria > Pseudomonadota > Gammaproteobacteria > Burkholderiales > Burkholderiaceae_C > Polaromonas. The sequence continues at coordinate 5,376 of JBKJZS010000598.1, forward strand.
GGCGACAGACATCAGGCCCAGCAGGATTGCAACGCCACCGCGCTCCAACCGGTCCATCCAAGCGTCAGATACGCTTTTACCGGTTATCGCTTCCCAAAGATAATACATCAGGTGCCCGCCATCCAAAACCGGCAGCGGCAGTAAATTCAGCACTCCCAGACTGACGCTGATCAGCGCCAGAAATAGCAGGTACGCGTTCCAGCCGAGACTGGCCGATTTGCCGGCGTAGTCGGCAATGGTCAGCGGCCCGCTAAGATTTTTCAGGGATGCCTCGCCGATAAGCATTTTCCCCATCATTTTCAGCGTCAACAGGGACACTTCCCATGTTCGAACTGCCCCATTCCAAAGACCGTCAATCGGCCCGTAACGCACCGTCACCAACGGAGGCGGTGCACCAACATAAGCGCCGATACGGCCAACGGACTTGCCACCTTCCTGCTTGAGTTCGGGCGTGACCGGCAGCTCGAGCGCCTGCCCTTGCCGCACGATTTTCCAGGTTTGTGCGCCAGCCTGCGCCGGACCCGTTGCGACAGCGGAGGAGGCCCGGATGGTCTCTCGCAGCTGCTGCCCATCGACGATGGGTTGATGTCCAATTCGCAGCACAACGTCGCCGCTGCGCAAACCCGACTTCTCTGCGGCGCCGCCCGGCACCAGCTCACCAATCACAGCTTGCGTCCACGGCCCCAGAATGCCGATCTTGCGAAACAGATGCGCATCGGCATCGGCGGCATTGAGCTGGCCCAGCGGAAGCAGCACACTGCGGTCAGGCGCGGAGTCGGCCCCGATGCCGGGTGTTTGCGCGCCGTCCCTGACCTGCAGCCGCACATCGCGGCCGCTCAGCGCGGCCTGGGTCAGGCGCCAGCGCAAGTCTTCAAATGAGCGCACGTCCTCCAGGGCTTCATCGTCAAACGCGGCTTGCTGCACCCGTTCGCCGCCACGCAAGCCAGCGCGTTCCGCAATAGAGCCCGCCACCGGGCTGGCCAGCACCGCCTGGGGCTCTTCCAGTCCACTCCAGTTGACGATGGCATACAGCACGATAGCCAGCAACAGGTTGGCGGCCGGCCCAGCGGCCACCACAGCGGCGCGTGACCCTAAAGGCTGGTTGTTAAACGCGAGATGGCGCTCGGCCGGGTCAACCGGCCCTTCCCGCTCGTCGAGCATCTTTACGTAGCCGCCCAGCGGCAGCATGCCGATGGAAAATTCTGTCGGGCTGTTTTTGAACCGCCATGTGTAGATGGGCTTGCCAAAGCCCACTGAGAACTTCAGCACCTTGACGCCGCAGGCCACGGCCACGCGGTAGTGACCGTACTCGTGGACGGCGATCAGAATCCCCAACGCAACAACAAAAGCGATCAAGGTCAACATGGCGACACTCCCTTCAAGTCTTTAAATTCCCGGTAATTTGCGTGGCCGCGGCGCGGGCCTGAACATCGAGCGCCAGCAAATCCTCTATGCCACGGATTGCAGAGGTGCAAACCACATCCAGAGTTGCGCGATTGACCTCATGAATCTGGTCAAAACGTATCCGTTTTTCAAGAAACGCAGCGACAGCGACCTCGTTGGCAGCGTTCAGCACCGCAGTGGTGCCAACCGGCGCATTGAGCACCTCCCAGGCCAGCGGCAGGCCCGGGAAACGCTCATCATCGGGGACCGCAAAGGTCATGGTGGCCAACGCCCTGAAATCGAGTGCCTGCGCGCCCGAGGCAATCCGGCCTGGCCAGGACAGGCCGTAGGCAATCGGCACCCGCATGTCGGGCGTGCCGAGCTGGGCCACCACCGAGGTATCGCGGTACTGCACCATCGAATGAATGATGCTCTGCGGATGAATCACCACCTCGATTTGCGCCGGGCTCAAGCCGAACAGGTAGCGCGCCTCGATCACTTCCAGCGCCTTGTTCATCATGGTGGCAGAGTCGACCGAAATCTTCCGTCCCATCACCCAGTTCGGGTGGGCACAGGCCTCGTCGGGCGTCACATCACGCAGGCTGGCTGGTGCGCGGGTGCGAAACGGACCCCCGGAGGCGGTCAGAATGATTTTCTCAACACGCTCGGCCCAGACCGTCGGGTCTTCCGGCAAAGATTGAAAAATGGCCGAATGCTCACTATCAATGGGCAGCAACTGGGCGCCGCCTTCGCGCACCGTCTGCATGAAGACCTCGCCGCCGACCACCAGCGCTTCTTTGTTGGCCAACAAAAGCCGTTTGCCGGCTTTGGCCGCTGCCATGCACGCCCCCAGCCCGGCAGCGCCCACAATGGCCGCCATCACAATGTCGACGCGCTCGTCCGACGCTATTATTTCAAGAGCATCTTGCGCAAACAGGACATGGGTTTCAAGCCCATTGTCTTTCAACTTTTGCGCCAAAATGCGGGCATGCGGGGCGCTCGCCATGACGACGCAGTGCGGCTTAAACCGAATGCACTGCTCAAACATCAAATCGGTCTGGGTGGCCGCGCTCAGCGCAAAAATTTCAAAGCGCCCGGGGTGGCTGGCGATCACATCGAGCGTATTGACGCCGATCGACCCGGTAGAACCCAGCACCGTGACACGTTGTTTCAACATACGAGCTTGAGCGGCGCAGGGCCGCCCCGAAACGCGAGGGCCCCCTCGGGGGGCGGCGCATGACACGAAGTGAAAAGCGGGGAGGTCATCCAGGCGACTCTAGTGTAGTGTTGCATTCTTGATGGCACATTTAAAACCGATGGATTTTTGCTCAGGGCTAGGCGCAAACCACAGCGATACCCTTAGTTATCGCGCGGATGTGCAACAACGCCCTGGGCTAAAAGACGCGGTTTTAAGTGCCAGATAGAGTGCAACACTACACTAGACAGTGGCTAGCATCATGGCCAGCGGCAGTACCGGCAACAGGGCATCGACCCGGTCCAGCACGCCGCCATGGCCCGGCAGC
>JBKJZS010000599.1:0-5180 GCA_046714915.1 Polaromonas sp.
GTCGAGGTCAGCGGCGACATCAAGCCCGGCGGGCTGGAGCGCCTGAACCGCATTGACCACGGCTTCACCTACCAGGGCACGCTGCTGCCGCCGGCCAAGGTCAGCTGGCAAAGCGAAACCCGGCTGCGCTTTGCGCTCAAGGGCGAGGTGCCCGGCCAGATTGCCTACATGTGCGACAGCGTCGGGCTCAAGATCGAGGCGATGAAGCGCCTGCGCGTCGGCCGCATGTCCCTGAGCCAGTTGCAGCCGGGGCAGTGGCGTTATTTGATGCCGTACGAGCGGTTTTAATTGCCAATAATGCTCGGAAACGCCCAGATCAGGCTGCCGGTCATCAAAAAATAGCGCATGAATTTGCCGATCGCCATGTAGGCCAGGCAGGGCCAGAACGGAAACTTGAGCCAGCCGGCTACTGCGCAGAGCGGGTCGCCGACGACGGGCAGCCAGGCCAGCAGGCAGGCCTTGGGACCGAGTTTTTCCAGCCATCTGACGGCGCGGCCGTGGTGCGATGAATGGGTATATTTGTCGGCTACTTGGTGCGCGCCGTAGCCTATCCACCAGTCCAGCGCGCCGCCCAGCGTGTTGCCGACGGTAGCGACCATGACGGCGGGCCAGAACATGGCCGGGTTGAGCTTGACGAGGCCAAACACCACCGGCTCGGAGCCCAGCGGCAGCAATGTTGCCGAGATGAAGGACACGACAAAGACCGTGCTGAGCCCGAATTTAGGCAGGGCGAGCAGTTCAATCAGGTGTTGTATCCAGGCTTCCATAGGGACTTGAGTATATTGAGTGGGGCAGGCGGTTCGCCAGTAAATTGCCCGCCAGGCGTTAAAAATTTCCGGCCGGATTTCAATTGCTGAAATTTTGGGCAGTTACAATCGTGCCTCGTTTTTGCGCATTCACCACCCCTGCACGTCCCATGAACATTGGCCCTTATGTTTTGGCAAACAACCTGTTTGCCGCACCGATGGCGGGCGTCACCGACCGACCCTTCCGGCGCCTGTGCAAAACGTGGGGGGCGGGTTATGCGGTCAGCGAGATGGTGACATCGCGCCGCGACCTGTGGGACACCCTGAAGACTTCGCGCCGCGCCAACCACGACGGTGAGGTGGCTCCGATCGCCGTGCAGATCGCCGGCACCGATGCGCAGATGATGGCCGAAGCGGCGGTCTACAACGTCGATCGCGGCGCGCAGATCATCGACATCAACATGGGTTGCCCAGCCAAGAAGGTCTGCAATAAATGGGCCGGCTCGGCGCTGATGCAGGACGAACCGCTGGCCTTGGCCATCGTGCAGGCCGTCGTTGCCGCGTGTGCGCCGCGGGGCGTTCCGGTCACGCTGAAGATGCGCACCGGTTGGGCCGAGTCGCATAAAAACGCCGTCACACTGGCGCGCGCCTTTGAGACTGCCGGCGTGCAAATGATCACCGTGCATGGCCGCACCCGCGAGCAGGGCTACAAGGGGCAGGCGGAGTACGACACGATTGCCGCTGTCAAGGCGGCTGTGCGTATCCCTGTGGTGGCCAATGGCGACATCGCTACGCCGGAAAAAGCCCGCGATGTATTGACTTACACCCGGGCTGACGCGGTGATGATTGGCCGCGCCGCGCAGGGTCGGCCCTGGATTTTTCGCGAAATCGCGCATTTCATGGCGACAGGCACGCATCTTGCACCACCGCTGGTGGCCGAAGTCAGACGCCTGCTGCTCGATCATCTGCTGGACCACTATGCGCTGTACGGCGACTTCAGCGGAGTGCGCACTGCGCGCAAGCATATTGGCTGGTATGTCAGGACGCTGCCGGGTGGAGAAGCTTTTCGCCGGCGGATGAACCTGTTGGAGGATTGCGAGGCGCAGTGGCGGGCGGTATCCGAATTTTTTGATGCGCTGAGCCAGCGCATGGACCGCATGCCCGTGTTGGCAGAGGGCGAAGCGGTGGGGACAGGCGACAATCAACAACAAAGCAAGACGGCGGGAGAGCTAGCATGAGCAAAAAACACATAGAGGAGTGCGTGCGCACCAGTCTGGAGAGTTATTTCAAGGACTTGCGTGGCACCGAACCCGATGGCATGTACAGCATGATGGTGCGCGTGGTCGAAAAGCCGCTGCTCGAGGTCGTGATGCAGCAGGCCGAGCACAACCAGTCCCGGGCGGCCGAGTGGCTGGGCCTGAACCGAAACACGCTGCGAAAAAAACTCGTCGAACACAAACTGCTCAAGTGACCTGGCTGGGCCATTAATCGGGCACCCTCACTCAAAAAAATTATAAGAACAGCATGAACGCACTAATTTCCGTCTCTGACAAAACTGGCGTTGTTGAATTCGCGCGCGCGCTGCATGCGCTGGGCATCAAGCTGATCTCCACCGGCGGCACCGCCAAACTGCTGGCTGAGCAGGGTCTGTCTGTGACCGAAGTCGCCGGGCTGACGGGTTTTCCCGAAATGCTCGATGGCCTCGTCAAAACCCTGCACCCGAATGTGCACGCAGGTTTGCTGGCGCGCCGCGATATGCCCGCGCACATGGCAGCGCTAAAGGCGCACGGCATAGACACCATCGACCTGCTGGTCGTTAACCTTTACCCGTTTGAAGCCACGGTCGCCCAACCCGGCTGCTCGCTCGAAGAGGCGATTGAAAACATCGATATTGGCGGCCCGGCCATGGTGCGCTCGGCGGCCAAAAACTGGAAGGACGTGGGTGTGCTGACCGACGCGTCCCAGTACGCGACGGTGCTGGACGAACTCAAGGCCAGCGGCCAACTCACCGACTCGACCCGATTTGCATTGTCGGTGGCCGCGTTCAACCGCATCAGCCAGTACGACGGCGCCATCAGCGACTACCTGTCAAGCATTCAGCCGGATGGCAAGCAGGCCCTCTTTGCCGGGCAGGCCAACGGCCGTTTCGTCAAACTACAGGACTTGCGTTACGGCGAGAACCCGCACCAGCAGGCAGCCTTTTACCGCGACCTGTACCCGGCGCCAGGCTCGCTGGTGACGGCCCGGCAGCTGCAGGGCAAGGATCTGTCGTACAACAACATTGCCGATGCCGATGCGGCCTGGGAATGCGTCAAGAGTTTTGACGCCAGAACCGACGGCGCGACCTGCGTCATCGTGAAACACGCCAACCCATGCGGTGTGGCGACCGGCACTGACGCGCTGGAGGCCTACAGCAAAGCCTTCAAGACCGACCCGACGTCGGCCTTTGGCGGCATCATTGCGCTGAACTGCACGCTTGACGAGCGTGCCGCCCTGCAAATAGCAAAGCAATTTGTCGAAGTATTGATGGCCCCGGGCTTTACGCCTGAAGCGCTGGAAGTATTCAGGACCAAGGTCAATGTGCGGATTCTGCAGATTGAACTGCCGCCAAATGAAATTACGGGCCGTACCGCCTGGGAAAAGGGCCGCAATTTGATCGACGTCAAGCGGGTTGGCTCGGGGCTGCTGATGCAGACTGCCGACAACCACGATCTGGCGCTGGCCGACCTGAAGGTGGTCAGCAAGCTGCAGCCCTCGCCGGCCCAGTTGAAGGACTTGCTGTTCGCCTGGAAGGTGGCTAAATACGTCAAGTCCAACGCCATCGTGTTCTGCGCCGGCGGCATGACGCTGGGCGTGGGCGCCGGTCAGATGAGCCGAATCGACTCGGCACGGATTGCGTCCATCAAGGCGGCCAATGCTGGCCTGACACTGGCCGGCTCGGCCGTCGCCAGTGACGCTTTCTTCCCCTTCCGTGATGGGCTCGATGTGGTGGTCGATGTCGGTGCCAGCTGCGTCATCCAGCCCGGCGGCAGCATGCGCGATGCGGAAGTCATCGCCGCAGCCGATGAGCGCGGCGTGGTGATGGTGCTGACGGGTGTGCGGCATTTCCGACATTGATGTCGAGTGCTGCCTGAAACTCGGCGGGTAGTATTTTTTTAAGAAAAAACAGGCTATAGCCCTTATAGAATTGGCGTTAGATGCTATCAGGCCACGTCGGCGCGTGCTTCAGATACTGGCAAAAAACTCTGCAGCGGCTTGTACCGTGGCTTCAATATCGGCAGCCGTATGGGCCGAGCTGACAAACCCGGCTTCGTACAGCGCCGGCGCGTAATAGATCCCGCGCGCCAGCATCGCGTGGAAGAAGCGGTTGAAAGCCGGTCCGTCCGTCTTCATTACCGTGGCGTAGTTCTGGGGCAGCGGCTCTAGCAGGAAAAAGCCGAACATGCCACCTTCGCTGTCGCCGCAGAAGGTGACGCCGGCTTTCGTCGCGGACTGCGTCAGGCCGCTGACCAAACTCTGGGTGCGTTGGCCGAGCGCTTCATAAAACCCGGGTTTCTGCAGCTCCCGCAAGGTCGCCAGACCACAGGCGGTGGCTACCGGATTGCCCGACAGTGTGCCGGCCTGGTACACCGGGCCGAGCGGCGCCAGTTGCTCCATCACTGCGCGGGTGCCGCCAAACGCTGCCAGCGGCATGCCCCCGCCGATGACTTTACCCAGCACCGTCATGTCCGGTTTGAAACCTGGAATGCTTTTGGCGTAGACACTTTGCGCGCCGCCCAGCGCAACGCGAAAACCTGTCATCACTTCATCGAAGATAAGCAGCACACCGTATTGGGTGCACAGCTCGCGGCAGCGCTTCATGAAGGGCACGCTGGCCCGCACGAAATTCATGTTGCCGGCAATCGGCTCGATGATCAGGCAGGCGGTGGCACTGCCGTGCAGCGCGAAGGCTTCTTCCAGCTGGCCGATGTGGTTGTACTCCAACACCAGCGTGTGTTGCACCACCTCGGGCGGCACGCCGGCACTGGTGGGGTTGCCAAAAGTCGCCAGTCCGGAGCCGGCCTTGACCAGAAGGGCGTCGGCATGGCCGTGATAACAGCCTTCGAACTTGATGATTTTGCTGCGGCCGGTGGCGCCGCGTGCCAGCCGGATCGCGCTCATGGCGGCTTCGGTGCCCGAGCTGACCAGGCGCAGCATTTCGATCGAGGGCAGCAACCGCACAATTTCTTCGGCCAGATCCACTTCGCGCTCGGTGGGTGCGCCGTAGGAAAACCCCTCCAGCACGGCGTGCTGCACGGCCTCGACGACGGCGGGGTGACCATGGCCCAGAATCATTGGCCCCCAGGAGCCGATGTAGTCAATGTAGCGCTGGCCGTCGGCATCCCAGAAATAAGCACCTCGGGCACGCTGCACAAAACGCGGTGTGCCTCCGAC
>JBKJZS010000600.1:0-9460 GCA_046714915.1 Polaromonas sp.
GCCCTGCGCGGCGCACGGTAGTGCCCCCACGCTTGTCGCTTTGCGTACTACGGCACGCTCCACCGTGCCGACGCGCCGGCCCTGCGGATCGGAGACGGCCAGCTGTTCATCGCGCCACGCATGGGCCAGCCCCGCGTCCCGCAACGCGAGCGCCAGCGCCTGCAGGCCGGCCGTGACCTCACCCCGCAGCTGCCAGGCGAGAACGCCCATACGCTCCTTTTTTAATAGCTGCTTGCGCCCGTCGGGTATGGGTAAAATATCAATTTTGCTTAAAAAATCGGGCTCCACCGAGCCAATCACCGTATCGCCCGCCCGCAGCGCCACGCGGGGCCGCGACGGGGCCCCTGGTCGGCGTCCGCGCGCAAGGCCGCCAGCCACTGCGGGTCCAAGGCGTTCAAAGGGTCAGGATGGTGCAGCCGGTGGTTTTGCGCGCTTCCAGCGAACGGTGCGCCTGCTGCACCTCGGCCAGCGGGAAACGCTGGTCGATGCGGATATTCACCTTGCCACTGCTGACCATGGCAAACAACTCGTCCGCCATCGACTGCGTGTTTTCACGGGTGGCAATGTGGGCGAACAAAGTGGGGCGTGAAACATACAACGAGCCCTTGGCGGCCAGCACCCCAATGTCCAGCGGCTCGACCTTGCCCGAGGCGTTGCCAAAGTTGGCGAGCAGGCCAAAGGGGCGCAGGCAGTCCAGCGACTTGACAAACGTGTCTTTTCCGACCGAGTCATAGACCGCCTTCACCCCTTGGCCGCCGGTGATTTCTTTTACCCGCGCGACAAAATCCTCCGTCGCATAGTTGATGACGAAAGCGGCGCCATGGGCCTTGGCCAAGGCACATTTTTCGTCAGAGCCAGCGGTGCCTATCAGCTGCAGACCCATGGCCTTGGCCCACTGGCAGGCAATCAGGCCGACTCCGCCGGCGGCTGCATGAAACAGCACAAAGTCGCCGGCCTGCAGCCCGCCCTGGGGCTGGGTACGGCGCAGCAGATACTGCACGGTTAAGCCCTTGAGCATCATCGCGGCGCCCGTCTCGAAAGAAATCGCCTCGGGCAGAATGCACACACACTTGGCCGGCATCACCCGCACTTCGCAGTAACTGCCCGGGGGCTGGCTGGCATACGCAGCGCGGTCCCCGGTCTTCAGGTGGGTCACGCCCTCGCCCACCGCCTCCACCACGCCTGCGGCTTCCATGCCCAACTGCAAGGGCATCGCCAGCTGGTACACGCCGCTGCGCTGGTAAACGTCGATGTAATTCAGTCCAACCGCCTTGTGGCGGATACGGATTTCCCCCGGCCCGGGATCGCCAACGTTCACGTTCACCAGTTTGAGCTCTTCGGGTCCGCCGTGCTGGTCAATGCGAACGGCTTGGGAGGTGATTGCGGCCATGATGGGTATTTCCTTGATAGACAGTTGATAAGCGGTTGAGGGGAGATTCGGCCTGCATCCTGCCACGAATCCGTCTTGCACGCTTGCCCCATCGCAACGGCGGGGTGTTCAGCCTTGCTTCAGCAAACTGGCGGGGTCATGGTTAAAGTCCCCGCATGACCCCCGGCCTGACACTTCGCACCGCCTTGCTGCTGGTCGTTCCACCCCTGTTGTGGGCCGGCAATGCGGTGGTCGGGCGATTGGTCAGCGGACTGGTACCGCCGATCACGCTGAATTTTCTGCGCTGGGCGCTGGCCTTTGTGGTGCTGTTGCCGCTGGCGGGCTGGGTGCTCAGGCGTGGCAGCGGCCTGTGGCCGCACTGGAAACGTTTTGCCGTGCTGGGCCTGCTGGGCGTCGGCGCTTACAACGCGCTGCAATACCTGGCGCTTCAAACCTCGACGCCGCTCAATGTGACGCTGGTGGCCGCCAGCACCCCGGTGTGGATGCTGGGCATCGGCTGGCTGTATTTTGGACAGAAGGTCTGCCGCCGGCAAATCGCCGGTGCGCTGCTTTCGATCGCCGGGGTACTGGTGGTGCTGTCGCGCGGCCAGTGGGCCCTGCTGGCCCAGGTTCAGCTGGTGCCGGGCGACGTCTATGTACTGCTGGCCACCGTGGCCTGGGCGTTTTACAACTGGCTGCTGACGCAGCCCAAAGAGCCCACCCACATACGCCAGGACTGGGCCGCTTTTTTGATCGCTCAAATGGTCTTCGGCCTGGGCTGGTCCGGCTTGTGCGCGGCCAGCTAATGGGCGCTGGCCGATGCGGCGCACATCACCTGGGGCTGGCCGCTGGCCGCGGCCCTGCTCTACGTCGCCGTGGGTCCGGCCATCCTGGCTTACCGCTGCTGGGGCCTGGGCGTGCAGCGCGTTGGCCCCGCCATTGCCGGTTTTTTCGCCAACCTCACGCCGCTGTTTGCGGCGCTGATGTCAGTCGCGTTTTTGGGCGAACTGCCGCATGCATACCATGCGCTGGCGTTTGTGCTGATTGTGGGCGGGATTGTGGTGTCGTCGCGGCGGCGATAGAAGTTGCGCGGGCAGCGATCGCCCCCCACCTTGCCGCGGGGAGTCCTGAAAGCAGACGCGCAACCTGGAAGCTCACCCGCATGCCGACGGCAAGCGCGGCGTCAATCAAACGATTGTCCGGATCTGGCGCCAATGTTGCCGCAAGGACCTCCAATGCAACTGAAATAGGCTTTCAGAGCCGTCGGGAGGGGAAGCCGCGGTCTCACACAGCTCGACCGGGACTGACAAATTGACATCCTCGTCTTCGTCAAGGCAGTTCCAGCACGACATTGCCCATCGCTTTGCCGCCCTCGACAGTTTCATGGGCTGCGGCAACCTCACCGAGACTAAAGCGTCTTCCGATGGTGTGGTGAAGTCGATTGCCTGCCAGCAGCTCAGTCAGGCCATTGAGCGCAATCCGGCGATCCGCTGGAAGAAGGTCGTAAACCAGAAAAAAGCGCAAGCTGATAGAGCTGAACAGCAGGGGACGAAACGGGACCGGTATGTCGCCTGCCCGGTTCGAGCCGTAACAAACGAGCGTGCCGTGAGGAGCCAGTACGCCGTCAGCGATCAAATTTATGGTGCTTGAAAAATCCATGTCGACGATTGCATCCATCCCCCGACCGCGGGTTAGCTCTTTGACGCGCTCCGCCACCGGCTCGAGCTTGTAGTTGATGGTTTGCCTGACCCCTGCAGCAAGGGCATGACTCGCTTTTTCTGTCGAGCCCACGGTGCCGATCACATGGCCTCCGCCCATCGTTGCCAGCTGCGCGGCATAGTGCCCCACCGCCGAGGACGCACCGATCACCAGCACTGTTTTGCCGGAAATATCGCCGAGCAGCCGGATAGCGTGAAAAGCGGTGAGGGCGGGAATACCGAGGCATGCGCCGGCGGCAAAATCGGTGGTGCCGGGTAAGGTCACAGCCTGCGATTCGGGCAAAACAATATATTCACAGGCGGTACCCATAGCGCGCTGCCACTGCCCGTTCCACACCCAGACGCGCTCGCCGATGCGTTTTGACGATACGCCATCACCGACGGCGTCGACGGTCCCGGCACCGTCGCTGTGCGGCACGATGCGCTCACAGTCCAGCACTCGGCTGCGCCTCGATTTAACGTCTGACGGATTAACGCCCGAGGTGGCCAGTTTGACGCGAAGTTCTCCGGGCCCTGGTGTTGGCGTCGGCAATTCGCCCACTACCAGCACCTCACGGGCCTCTCCATTTCTTGAATACCAAGCTGCTTGCATGGGGAAAATTCCTAGGTTGCTCTGTTGCTGCTCTTTGTGGGGTGGATCGCAGGTTGGAGGCATTCCTGCTGACGCGTCCCGGGTTCGCCTGGCTGGAAGCCCTGGAGACCTCCACCATCCTACCTTGAAGAGCCTTCAGGGGCTGATAGGGGTTCTATCCCGCCTGCGCGCATGCTGCCGGCACGCCGGCAGAGCGGTTGCGGGTATCCTCAGCTCCAGATTCAATGTGGAGCTGCCCATGTCCGATGCCATTCACTTCTACGAACCCCGCCACGGCCATCGCCTGCCGCACGACCCCTTCAACGCCATCGTCGGGCCGCGCCCGATCGGCTGGATTTCGTCGCGCAGTGCGGCGGGAGCGCTCAACCTGGCCCCCTACAGCTTCTTCAACGCTTTTAACTACACCCCGCCCATCGTGGGCTTCGCCAGCGTCGGCTACAAGGACACGGTGCGCAACGTCGAGCAGACGGGCGAGTTCGCCTGGAATCTGGCCACGCGCCCGCTGGCAGAGGCCATGAACCAGACTTGCGCGTCGGTGCCGCCCGAGGTCAGTGAATTTGGGCTGGCGGGCTTGAGACCGGTGGATTCGCGCGTGATCGCGGTGCCCCGCGTGCTGGAGAGCCCGGTTTCGTTCGAGTGCCGGTGCACGCAGATCGTGCAGCTTCAGGGCGCCAGTGGCGAAAAGGTGCCGACCTGGCTGGTGCTCGGCGAAGTGGTGGCCGTGCATATTGTCGAGACCCTGCTCAAGGACGGTGTTTACAACACTGCGGACGCCGGACACATCTTGCGCGGCGGCGGCCATGGCGACTACTTTTCCATCGGCCCGGAGCAGCTGTTTCGCATGCGCCGCCCGGCCTGAGGCAGCACCTGCAAAAAACCGCTGACCCTCGATCGCCTTTGCGGGCAATCTTCCATGCCATGGGATCTGTTTCGATTTGAATCAGCCTCCGCTGCAGGCCCGTGGTCCTCCGTAGACGACCGGGTGATGGGCGGTGTTTCGCGCAGCCATCTGCGCTACGACCCTGCCGCCTATCCGGGGCATGCCGTGTTCGAAGGCCTTGTTTCACTGGATCGCAATGGCGGGTTTGCCTTGGTGCGTTCTATCCCTCTCGATCTACGGATGCCAGGCGCTGCCTGCTACTTGCTTGAGGTAAAGGGCGACGGTAAACGCTACAAGCCCAACCTTCGGTGCGATGACGCATTCGATGGCGTCAGCTATCAAGCGGCGTTCGAGCCACCCGCCGGTGTCTGGACCACAATTCGACTGCCGCTATCAGCTTTCATTCCCAGCTTTCGCGGTCGACAGGTCAGCGGAGCTCTCCCACTGGACCCCCATCGAGTGCGTCAAGCCGGCTTGCTGATCGCCGACCGGCAGGAAGGGCACTTTGCCCTGGCGTTGCGCGCGATCCAGGCCGACTAAATGTCTGCCCGAAGCCTCACGCTGAGTCGCCGGGAGGATTCCGTTTGTAGGCCGCTTCTCCTACACGTGGGCGGCATGGTTTTCTACTTCCATTTTCTTCCCGCCCCGGTTTATCCTGAGGACGGCTCGTTTGCCGTTTTCCATCCACCTGCCATGCAAGAGCCCAAACACTCAGGAGTATCTTCATGAAATACCTTCCGTTGTCGCAACTCGCCCGTCCGCTTGGATGGTCTCTGACCGTCGCGCTGGCTCTGGGTCTTGCTGCCTGCGGCGGCGACGGCGGTGGCCCCGCTCTGGCCACCACCACGACGCTGACGGCCTCGTTGTCTGGCGATCAGGAGATCCCGCCGACGATCACGGGTGCAGTGGGCACCGGTACCCTGTCCCTGGAGCCGTCTTTTCGCGCCATCAGCGGCAGCATCACGCTCAACGGCATGACGGCCACCGCCGCGCACATCCACCAGGGTGACATCGGTGTGAACGGCGCAATCATCGTACCGCTTGCAGAGACTTCCGCGGGAAGCGGGATCTGGTCGGTGCCGGCGAGCACGTTCCTCACGGACGCGCAGGCCGTGGCCTTGGCGGCGGGCGGGCTCTTCTTCAACGCGCACAGCTCTGCCAACCCGAACGGCGAGATCCGCGGACAGATCGGCCGCGAGGTTCATGCTGCACAAATGTCATCCGCCCAGGAAGTGCCAGTCAACGCATCCGCCGCCACCGGCAACGGCTTGCTGAGTTTTGATCCCGCGACGAAGAAGTTGGTGGCGCGCCTCACCTTGTCGGGCATGACGGCCAACGCGGCGCACATCCACAGCGGCGCGATCGGCATCAACGGCCCGGTGATTTTTCCCCTGAGTGAGACCGCGCCGGCCAGCGGTATCTGGGTGTCCGCTGCGGATGCCGTGCTGACCGACGCTCAGATTGCAGCACTCCGCGCGGGCGAGCTCTACTTCAACGCCCACAGTGTGGCCTTCCCGGGCGGTGAGATCCGCGGCCAGATTGGCCGGAACGTGCGTTTTGCGACCCTGAATGCGGCGCAGGAAGTGCCGCCCACCCCCTCCCTTGCCACCGGAACGGGCCGGCTTGTTATCGATCCTGCGACACGGTCGGCCAGTGGCAGCATCACACTGAGCGGCATGACGGCGACTGCGGCCCATATCCATTTGGGTGCGACGGGGGTTAACGGCCCGATCATCGTGACGCTGACCAATGCCGGCGGCGCTGTATGGACAGTACCTGCCAACACGGTGTTAACCGCGGATCAGCTGAGGGCCTACAAGCAAGGTGATTTGTACTTCAATGCCCACAACGCTGCTTTTCCGGCCGGCGAGATCCGGGGCCAAATTCGGTGATGGTTGGGATCTGACTTCCGGTTGAAAAATGCACACCCCAAGCAGGCGCAGGAAGGCGCCGTTGGGGGTCTTGGTCCCGGGAGCAGCGCCCGGCAGCGGCAGAAAACGAATCGGTGCCGAGCAGGCGGTCTTGGTCGAAAGCAGCCGGCTCGCGATGTGATGGTGGCGCCCCGGGGCAGCGAGTATAGCGACGCACTGTCCTGCCCGCAGTGCCTGCACGGCGACCGCCGCACGGTCCGGCTCCTCATCCGACCGGCAGCAAGCGCAGGCGGCGCGCCGTCTCTTCGGCGCGGGCGTCATCGATCTCGCGCATCACGCTGCCCATGTCCACCGCCCCCAGCTTGCGCTCGAAGCGGCCGGTCAGCAGCACCTCCGGGTGCAGCACACCGCGCTGGTACAAGTCCCAGATCTCCAGGCCATAGTCGGTGTGCAGCAGCTCTGGCGCGAAGTGGCCGAAGAAGCCGCGCAGGTTGCCGACATCGCGCAGCAACATGCGCTTCGCGTGGTTGTTGCCAGCCGCGTCCACGGCCTGGGGCAGATCAATGATCACCGGGCCGTCTGACCCGAGCAGGATGTTGAACTCGGACAAGTCCCCGTGCACGACGCCGGCGCACAGCATGCGCACCACCTGCAGCAACAGCATCCCATGGTGCGCGATCGCCTGCCCGGGCGTGAGCACTACATCGTTCAGCCGCGGCGCCGCGGCGCCGTGTTCGTCGGTCACCAGTTCCATCAGCAATACGCCATCGCAGAAGTTATAGGGCCTGGGCACGCGCACGCCGGCAGCGGCCAGGCGGTAAAGCGCATCGACCTCGGCACTCTGCCAGGCCGCCTCTTGAGCCTGCCGGCCGAAACGGGTGCCCTTGGCCATCGCTCTGGCCTGGCGGGTGTTTTTGACCTTGCGGTTTTCGGTATAGTCCACCGCCTGCCGGAAGCTGCGCTGGGTGGCTTCTTTGTAGACCTTGGCGCAGCGTGTCTCGTCACCGCAACGCACGACATAGACCATGGCCTCCTTGCCACTCATCAGCTGGCGCACGACGGTGTCTATCAGGCCTTCTTCGATCAGCGATTGCAGTCTCTTGGGGGGTTTCATAAGCCCCATTTTGCACGCGACGGCACAAGCCATCGCGCGACCGGGTCTGGCAGGCCACAGCGGCGAAATGAAAGGCCCCAGGCGGAAGGAGGAGTTTGAACAGGCGAAGCAGAAGCAACATGCTCATTTGCCGGACGAAAAAACCAGCGACCGGGACGTTTCACCCCGTCCTGATCCACCGCGCGACCGCCGACCGGGACCGGTCCCGGGACCGGGGAAGCTGACAGGAAGCGCTTAGTCGGTGGACGACCCCACGAGTTGGCCCAAGAACCGGGCGAAGGGAACAATGTTGCCTTCGGCACTGGCCTTTTCCAGCGCAGCCATGTAGTCGTCGCGCCGCTCCACCGGGACGACAGTCCACGGGTAGCCACCGGATGCCAACATCACGTTCATCAAGAATCGTCCCATGCGTCCGTTGCCGTCGAAATAGGGATGGATATAGACGAAGATGAAATGCCCCATGACGACGCGAACGGCTGGCTCGGCTTCGTTCTGGAGCAAACCAAAGAATGCGGGCATGAGTTCGCGTACCGCTTCACGGTGGGGGGAACGTGCGAAGAGCGGCGAATAGAGACCGGGCCGCTGCGATAACCGGCAAGGTCGGCAGGTTTAAGAAGACCGGCAGTGATGCTCGGGCCGAATAGCTCTCGATGCCAGGCCCCGTGATCCGCCTGTGCCACTTTCCCGGCGTTCTCATGGCTCAGAACCCGGTCAACGCTGTGCCTCACGCGCTGGAAGGCCTGCCAGTAGCCACGGGCGGCGACCGGCCGGCAGGAACTGCACCATGAGCGCGACCAGCAGCGGCACGATCAGGAAATTGGTGGTCAGCAAGGCGCCCAGGAAGCGAATGCGTGTGAAGGCCCGACCCAGGTCTGCAAGTGGCACCTGCAAGAAGGTGACGAAGAGCATCAGCGCCAATGCCGGATTGATCGCCCCTTCCAGCGCATGAGTGCCTGGCACCAGGAGCGCAACGGCCGCCGCAACGATGACGGCCGCGAAGTAGATAAGGATTTGACTGCGTTCTAGGCGATCTCGAAGCGAAACGGCGATTATCAAAAAAATTCTCCTGGTCGGTTAATTTGGGTATAGGCAAGTTCCTCAACATATACCGGGCCATATAAGAGCTGACGCGAAAGAGATTGCCTGCCCCTGCTGAGATGAGGTGACCCGATATTCAATCTTAAGTAGCGCCCTGCGGAAACCCGGGATACGCGAACGCACGCGCGATGGCTTCGCAATCTCTATCGGAGACACCAGCGGCACGCGACGTGGCGTACCAAGAGCCGCGCACCTGTCCTTCCATCGTCTCGATCATGGCGGAGGCCTTGGCAGGTTCAAGCAAGAAGCGGGCGCTCTGAGAGAGCAGGTTCGCGGCGTTGGCAAATCGGCCCGCATCGCCGCACTCCATGGCCAGGTCGCGGTGCTCCATACTGACTGGCACTGCGGGCGTCAGGTCATAGGCGGGTGAAAGCTTCCAATCGGCTTCCTTCGCGATCAGCGCGTGGTTGCGCGGATGATCATCAATGTTCGAGATCAGCGCGTTGAAGCACATACGGCGGAACAGTTCTGCCGCGTTCTCTGCCGGTTCGATGCAGACACGCCGAATTTCTTCTGCTAGCAGTACGTAGGACCATTTGTCGCGTGATTGGTAGTTGTCTTCTGCGCGCAGCAGCGTCAGCGCCGAGATCATGCGTGTGCGCAGGTATCCGGCTTCTGTCTTCTCGCGGTCGAAGCGTTTGACGAGCAAGACATCCCGTCCGCCGACGCCGACGACCCGGCTTTCGGCTGTCGTGAGTCCGCAGGACCGCGCAAGGGTCAACATCGCGTGCTCGACCCGTGCGCAGTTCCATGTGTCGTCCGGCCGGTTGAACTTCGCAATCCACAGCCCGGCCTCGTCTTCGACAACGGCCTTTGGG
>JBKJZS010000601.1:0-2394 GCA_046714915.1 Polaromonas sp.
GTCCGTGGCTGTGCGAGCCCGTGAACACGGTCACGCTGCCGGTGGGGTGCACCCGCACCTCGCCGCACTCGAACAAACCGGCGCGCGCACCCAGCGCCCCGGCGATGTTGCTCGGCGCCAGGCCGCCGGCCTCGATGTAGCTCGAGTAGCCGATGCCGCGCAATTTTCCTTTGGCTTCGGTCGCTGCCTTGCGCTGGGAAAACCCGGCGATTTCCGCCAGTTCGTTGGCGCGATTCAGCAAGGCGTGGAAGTCACCCACGTCGTACTGCAGCGCCACCGGGGTCTGGTAAGGAAACTGGGTAATGAAGTTGCGTCGGCGGATTTCATCCTGGGCCAGACCCAGCTCCCAGCCGGCGCGTGTGACCAGCCGCTCCAGCAGATAGGTCGCTTCAGGACGACCGGCGCCGCGGTAGGCATCGACGGGCGCGGTGTTGGTAAACCAGGCATCGACCTCGACATAAATCTGCGGCGTGGTGTACTGGCCGGCCAGCAGGGTCGCGTACAAAATGGTCGGTATGGCCGGGGCAAAAGTTGACAGGTAAGCACCCATGTTGGCGTCGGTGTGCACGCGCAGCGCGAGAAACTTGCCGTCCTTGTCCAGCGCCATTTCGGCATGGCTGGAATGGTCGCGGCCATGGGCGTCGCTGACAAAAGCCTCGCTGCGGTCGGCCGTCCACTTGATGTTGCGATTGAGCTTTTTCGAGGCCCAGGTCAGGCAGACATCTTCGGCATACAGGTAAATCTTGGAGCCGAAGCCACCGCCGACGTCGGGCGCGATCACGCGCACCTTGTGCTCGGGCAGGCCCATCACAAATGCTGTCAGCAGCAGGCGCTCGACGTGCGGGTTCTGGTTGGAGACATACAGCGTGTAGTCGTCCGTCGCGCGGTTGTAGGAACCAATCACGGCGCGCGGCTCCATCGCGTTGGGAACCAGGCGGTTGTTGGTCAGATCGAGTCTGGTCACATGCGCGGCCGCGGCAAAAGCCGCGTCAACCTGCGCCTTGTCGCCTAGCGCCCATTTGTAGCAGCGGTTATCCGGGGCGGCCTCATGCAGGGCCACCGCCTTGACGGCATCGGTGACTTTGACGACGGCGCTGAGCACGTCGTAGTCCACCTCCACCAGCTCGGCGGCATTTTTGGCCTGCTCCAGGGTTTCGGCCACCACCATGGCCACATGGTCGCCGACATAACGCACCTTGCCCTGCGCCAGGATCGGGTGCGGCGGCTCCTTCATCGGGGTGCCATCGGTGCTGGTGATCAGCCAGCCGCAAGGCAGGCCGTTGATCTTGTCGGCCGCCACGTCTGCGCCGACAAACACACCGAGCACGCCCGGGGCCGCCTTGGCGGCGCTGGTGTTGATGCTCAAGATGCTGGCGTGGGCATGCGGCGAGCGCACAAAAATCGCGTAGCTCTGGTGGGCCAGCGTGATGTCATCGGTGTATTGCCCGCCCCCGGTCAGAAAGCGGTAGTCTTCCTTGCGGCGAATGGAAGCGCCAATATTGGGCAAGTTGACAAAGTCGGATGCACCCATGTGTGTACTCCTGAAAAATGAGAAAGTCGTTGCCGGCAATCTGCGCGGTGGCGACGCTTGAGGAAAATGGTGGCGGCGGGATCGAGCCCGGTTGGGTGCTCAGAGGTCCTAGGCAGACATGGCGGCAGCGCCCTGCTGCACGGCCTTGACGATGTTCTGGTAACCGGTGCAGCGGCAGATATTGCCTTCCAGTTGTTCGCGGATTTCACTTTCCGTGGCCTTGGGATGGTGTTGGCACAGGTCGACCGCACTCATCACCATGCCGGTGGTGCAGAAGCCGCATTGCAGGCCGTGGCATTCCTTGAACGCTGCCTGCATGGGATGCATGGTGCCGTCCGCCTGGGCCAGGCCTTCGATGGTCATGATCTCGCTCCCTTCGGCCTGCGCCGCGAGCATGTTGCATGACTTGACGGCCCGCCCATTCATGATGACGGTGCAGGCGCCGCACTGGGCGGTATCGCAGCCGACGTGGGTCCCGGTGAGTTTGAGTTGCTCGCGCAGTACCTGCACCAGCAGCGTGTGGGGAGGGGTCTCAACGCTGGCTGATTTCCCGTTGACTTTGAACTGAACTTGCATGCGCTTGTCTCCTGTTTTGGGCGATGGACGAAACAAACCCATTGTTGGATTGACCATCCCCCACAGGCCTAGGTTAAACCATAGGAAGCTTGCCAAAGTTCCTTTAAATTCTCAAAATGTAACAGTCCTGTCCGGCCTCCCAGCGCGCCCGCGCAAGGCAAGGTCTGGTACGCTGCATCACTCGCACTTCATACCCATGCTGTCCGTCCTCCCGCCCTCCTCTGAACAACGCCTGCAACAAATCGCGCAAGCGCGTCAGGCGGTGCTGCGCGACGGGAAAAACCTCT
>JBKJZS010000602.1:0-4027 GCA_046714915.1 Polaromonas sp.
GGGCTGAGGGAGCAGGTAGCGGAGAAAAACGCGGAGCTTCAGAGAAACAACGAAGCCCTCGCCCAGGTCAAGGGCCAGCTGATCCAGCAAGAAAAAATGGCCGCCCTCGGCACGCTGTCGGCTGGCCTGCTGCACGAGGTGAACAACCCCGTGAACTACAGCCTGATGGCGCTGAACATGGCGCTGCTCGAGCCTGAGGTGGCAAAGAGCGCGACGCTGAAGGAAAGCATCACGGACGCCAGGGAGGGCATGCAGCGCGTGCAAAGCATCGTGACCGACCTCAAGACTTTCGCCTACCAGAAGCCGGGCGAGGGGCAGAACCGCATTTTCCTGATGGAAAAAGCCATTCGGTCGGCGCTTCGCCTCACCGGCTTCGAACTCAAAGGTGTCGAAACGGTGCTGGACCTGCCGCTGGACACGCATGTGCTGGGCGACGAGCCTGCCCTCATTGGTGTGATGATCAACCTGCTCAGCAACGCAGGCCTGGCGCTGCGCCATGGCAACGCCGCGGCGCCACGCATCGACATCACCGCACGCCGCCAGGCCGGCCGTCTGCACGTGGCTGTCCGTGATAACGGCAGCGGCATCAAGCCGGAAAATCTCAGCCGTGTGTTCGAGCCCTTCTTCACCACCCGCGACGTGGGACAAGGTCTGGGACTGGGTCTGAGCATGAGCTATTCCATCATCCAGCGCCACGGCGGCACACTCAGCGTGGCCAGTGATGAAGGCGCCTGGACCGAGTTTTCGTTTGACCTGGCGCTGGCCGACCAGGCGGCGTGAGCTAAGGCATGAACATGACCAGCAGCATCCCGACCGAAGCCAGCGCGATCCTGTTCGTGGACGACGAACCACTGGCGTGCAAGTGGTTTGCGCGCTGCTTCGGCAACGAATTCACGGTACACACTGCGGCTGGCGTGAGCCAGGCGCTTGAAGTCCTGAGTGACCGTGCCAGGGAAATCGCCATGCTGGTGACAGACTTTCGCATGCCAGAACGAAACGGCCTGGAACTTTTGGCCCTTGTGCGGCGGGACTACCCTCATATCGTTCGCTTGCTGGCCAGCGCCTACGCGGAAAGAGAGGTGGCCATTGCTGCCGTGAACGAGGGGCAGGTGTTCCGCATCCTGGAAAAACCCCTGGACGAGCAGGCGGCGCGCGTGGCCCTGCGAGAGGCCTTGGCGCTGTATCGGCAGCGCACCCATGAGCTGGTCCTGCAAGATAACAACTCGTCGGCGCTGCGCGAGACACTGGGCTTTGTAGCTCACGAACTGAACACCCCGCTTGCCACCGTGCGCGGTTACATGCAGGCCTTGAAGAATCGGCTGCAGCCCGATGGCAGCGAGATCGGCTCGGACACCGTGAGCCTGAGTGAGGACCGGCCGGGCCAGGTCGCCGCGGCGCTGGACGCGGCGGAGCGCAGCGCGCTTCATGCCCAGTCACTGATGTCAACGTTTGTGCAGTCGGCGCGCGATGCTTACCCGGGTGCGGCACCGCAAATCGTTAACGCGTCGTCGCTTGTCCAGGCGCTGCTGAACGAATACCCGTTCGGGACCGACCAGCGCGCCCGAATTTCCAGCCGCGTGGAGCGTGATTTTTCGCTGCCAGGTCGGCGCGATTTGCTCTACCTCGTCATGTGTACATTGACGAAAAATGCGCTGCAGGCCCTGAGCGGCAAGCCGGACGGCACGCTCGTCGTCAGCGTGAGCGGCGATCTGGTGCAGGGGTGCCAGCGCCAGTGGATGAGGTTTGAGGACAACGGACCCGGGATTGAACCCGAGTTGCTGGCACGCCTGACGAAGGAGCCTGTGACAACCCGCTCTGGCGGCAGCGGCATGGGTCTGGTGTTTTGCCGCCGTGTGGTGCAATCGATCGGCGGCAGCATTGAAATTAATTCTGAACCGGGGCGCGGCACCACCGTAACCTTGTATTTTCAACCCTTCAAAGAAACAGAAGGCGGCCTGGAAGGGGCAACTGCATGAAACCAGACAAAATACTCTATGTCGACGACGAATCCATGGCGCTCAAATATTTTGAGCGGCTGGTCAGCCCCATGGCGCCGGTACTGACGGCACTGTCAGTCGAGGAGGGCAAGGCGGTGCTGAACGAGCGGGCCGGTGAGATCGCGGTGCTGGTCTCGGATCAACGCATGCCGGGTGCGCACGGCAACGAACTGCTGCGCTACGCAAGAGACCATCACCCGCTGGTGGTCCGGATGCTGACGACGGCGTATTCCGAAATGGGAGAGGCGATTGAGGCCATCAATGCGGGCGAGATCTATCGCTACATCACCAAACCCTGGGACCTCGAAAGCCTGCGGGCAGACCTGAAGAATGCCCTTGAACTGGCCGATCTGCGCAGCGAGCGCGATAGTCTGCTGCGCGAAAAGATGCTGATCGTGCAGCAGCAAGTGATGGCTGGGCGCGTGAGCCAACTGGCGGTGGTTTGCGCCGGCTTTACCGGCATGGACTGCGACGAAAGCCTGTACATCTACCTGGACGGCGCCGCCAGAGTGGGGTGCCGAGCCCCGGTGATGAATTGGCACGCCATGGACTATTCGGACCTGATGCAGGCCGAAGCCCTGCGCGGGATCGCCATCGGCCGGCATCTGGCAACGTGGCATGACGCGTTCGGGGCTGACAAATCGCCGGCTGCAGCCCCGGCAGCCTTGATGAAGGCGCTGCCGCAGCCGACCCGGCTGGAAGGTGTCGGGGTGCGCATTGCTCAACCGAGGGGGTTGTACGGCGTGCTGGAAGGTGCTGCCACGGACATACCGTCAGCCGAGTCCACCGCTTGGCTTGCCTGGCTGACGTGGTTGGGTGGCCCCTTGAAACTGACGTCACAGGACAGCAGCTGGGAGATCTCGCTCGAAGCCGTTTCCCCGCCCGCGACGCTTTCGAAAGACTGGCTGGCGGGCTGCATTGAAAATCTGGCGGAGAAGCCAGGAACCGATAATTGAGGTATGTCGCCTTTTTTTCATCACCCGGGCTGATTGAGCCCGTGCCGATTTCACCATGACCGCGTCTACGCTTAGCCCACCCCTGGTCGATAGCCCGGCAGTGCGCAGTTTCCTCCTCGGCTTGCAGGCGCGTATCACCGATGCCATTGCAGCTGTGGATGGCCAGGTTTTTTTGGCCGATCACTGGGTTAAAGCGGCCAGCGAACCCTTGCAGGGCATGGGGATCACCAATATCCTCGAGCAAGGCCAGGTGTTTGAGCGCGCCGGCTGCGGGTTCTCGCACGTACTCGGCGCCAAACTGCCATCGTCGGCCACCCAACATCGGCCCGAACTGTCCGGCGCGCCGTTTGAAGCCCTGGGGGTGTCGCTGGTGTTTCATCCGCGCAATCCCTATGTGCCCACCGTCCACATGAATGTGCGCATGCTGGCCGCCACCCCCGCCTCGGGCCCTCCGGCCTACTGGTTTGGCGGCGGCATGGATTTGACGCCCTACTACGGTTTTGAAGAAGACGCCGTGCTTTTTCACCAGACCTGCAAGAATGCTCTGGCGCCGTTTGGCGATGACAAATACCCGCGCTTCAAGAAATGGTGCGATGAGTATTTTTACCTCAAGCACCGCGACGAGCAGCGCGGCATAGGCGGGGTGTTCTTTGACGACTTCCAGGAGCTGGGCTTTGACGGCGGTTTTGCAATGTTGCGCTCGGTCGCGGACTCGTTTTTGCTCGCTTACCTGCCGATTGTTGAGCGCCGCAAAGACACGGTGTATGGCGAGCGCGAGCGTGACTTTCAACTCCACCGCCGGGGCCGTTATGTAGAATTCAATCTGGTCTGGGACCGCGGCACTCACTTTGGCCTGCAGTCGGGCGGCCGCACCGAGTCCATCCTGATGTCGATGCCGCCGCTGGCCGCCTGGTCCTACCAGCGTCCCGTCGAAGCCGGCTCGGCCGAGGCGCGGCTGTCCACGGAGTTTCTGGTCAGGCGGGACTGGCTTTGAGTGCTGTGCCGTCAACGAGCGCAAGACGCATTGGCATTTTTGGCGGTGCGTTTGACCCGCCGCATCGAGCCCACGTGGCG
>JBKJZS010000603.1:0-16960 GCA_046714915.1 Polaromonas sp.
CGATCTCTTCGTGGGCACCCTCGACGCCGGTCCAGCCGGTCACCTTGACCCACTTGCCTTCTTCCAGGTCTTTGTAGTGCTCAAAGAAATGGGCAATGGTTTTCAGGCGCAACGGGTTCATGTCTTCAGGTTTTTTCCAGTGGCTGTAGAGCGAGCATTTTTTGTCCACAGGAACGGCCAGCACCTTGCCGTCTTCACCCGCTTCGTCGGTCATTTTCAGAATGCCGATAACACGGCAGGTCACCACGACACCGGGAATCAGCGGCACCGGCGTGATCACCAGCACGTCCACCGGGTCGCCGTCACCACTGATGGTTTTGGGCACATAGCCGTAGTTGGTCGGGTAATGCATGGACGTGCTCATGAAACGGTCCACAAAAATCGCACCGGACTCCTTGTCCACTTCGTATTTCACGGGGTCGGCATTCATCGGAATTTCGATGATGACGTTGAAAGAGTCGGGGGCGTTTTTACCGGGGGTAACTTTATCGAGAGACATGGTCGTTTTTGGGTTGGATTGAAAAGGGGCAGGTATCTGTTGGTATTTACCGTCATTTTACTGATTCAAGCCTGACGGATTACCGGGATGTCATGTTTTGGCGTTAAATTTCCCGGGTTGGCCAATCGTCACTGTTTTGACTGGGGATGAGGAAGCAACGCAAGGCGGTGTGACTTTGCGGTGCACCGAATTCCTTACGTCATCACAATTAGGAGAACAACATGGTTGGCAACTCAGCGCTGATACTCGCGCTTGTTTGCGGACTCATTGCCGTCGGATACGGTTTTTGGGCACGCAGCTGGATTCTTTCCCAGGACGCAGGCAACCCGCGGATGCAGGAAATTGCAGCCGCAATTCAAACCGGTGCCGCCGCCTACCTGGCGCGCCAATACAAAACCATCGCCGTCGTCGGCGTGGTACTGGCCATTTTGATTGGCCTTTTTCTTGACGTGCCCAGCGCCATCGGTTTTGTCATTGGCTCCCTGCTGTCAGGTGCCTGCGGCTTCATTGGCATGAATGTCTCGGTGCGCGCCAATGTGCGCACTGCGCAGGCGGCCACCCGCGGCATTGGCCCAGCGCTCGACATCGCCTTCCGCGGCGGCGCCATCACCGGCATGCTGGTGGTCGGTCTCGGCCTGTTGGGCGTGACCGCCTTTTACTGGTTTCTGGTCGGCAATGGCAACTACACGCCCAACGCCAATCTGGCCAATCTGCTCAACCCGCTGATCGGTTTTGCCTTCGGCGCCTCACTGATTTCCATCTTCGCCCGGCTGGGTGGCGGTATTTTCACCAAGGGTGCCGACGTTGGCGCCGATCTGGTCGGCAAGGTTGAAGCCGGCATTCCGGAAGATGACCCGCGCAATCCGGCCGTGATTGCAGACAACGTGGGTGACAACGTGGGTGACTGTGCCGGCATGGCCGCCGATCTGTTTGAAACCTACGCCGTAACACTGATTGCCACCATGGTGCTGGGCGCCCTGCTGGTCACCGGCGCCGGCACCAGTGCCGTGGTCTACCCGCTCGCGCTTGGCGCGGTGTCCATCATTGCGTCCATCATCGGCTGCTTCTTCGTGAAGGCCTCGCCGGGCATGATCAATGTGATGCCAGCGTTATACAGAGGCTTGGCGGTTGCCGGCGGCTTGTCGCTGATCGCTTTTTACTTTGTCACGACGTGGCTGATGCCCGACAACGCCATCAAGGCCTCGGGCAGCCAGATGGCGCTATTTGGCGCCTGCGTGGTGGGTCTGGTGTTGACCGGCGCGCTGGTGTGGATCACCGAGTACTACACCGGCACGCAGTACGCACCGGTACGGCACATTGCACAAGCGTCCACAACCGGCCACGGCACCAACATCATTGCCGGTCTCGGTGTGTCCATGCGCTCAACCGCCTGGCCGGTGATTTGTGTCTGCATCGCGATCGGGGTGGCCTTCAAACTGGCTGGCCTGTACGGTATTGCCATTGCAGCGACCTCGATGCTGAGCATGGCCGGCATTGTCGTGGCACTCGACGCTTACGGCCCGATCACCGACAACGCCGGCGGCATTGCCGAAATGGCTGACATGCCAGCCAGCGTACGCGCCGTCACCGACCCGCTCGACGCGGTGGGTAACACCACCAAGGCCGTGACCAAAGGCTACGCCATTGGCTCGGCCGGGCTGGCCGCGCTGGTGCTGTTTGCCGACTACACCCACAAACTCGAAGCCTATGGCAAGGCCATCAGCTTCGACCTGAGCGACCCGATGGTGATCATCGGCCTGTTCATCGGGGGTTTGATACCTTACCTGTTCGGTGCCATGGCCATGGAAGCCGTGGGCCGCGCAGCCGGTGCCGTGGTGGTTGAAGTGCGGCGCCAGTTCCGCGAAATCAAGGGCATCATGGACGGCACCGGAAAGCCGGAATACGACACTTGCGTCGACATGCTGACCAAGGCCGCGATCAAGGAAATGATGATACCCTCACTGCTGCCCGTGGTGGTGCCGATACTGGTGGGCCTTCTGCTCGGCCCGGCTGCCTTGGGTGGCATGCTGATGGGCACCATTGTGACCGGTCTGTTCGTTGCCATCTCCATGTGTACCGGCGGCGGTGCCTGGGACAACGCGAAGAAATACATCGAAGACGGAAACCATGGCGGCAAAGGCTCCGAGACGCATAAGGCGGCGGTCACTGGCGACACCGTGGGCGACCCCTACAAGGACACGGCCGGCCCGGCCATCAACCCGCTGATCAAGATCATCAACATCGTGGCGCTGCTGATCGTTCCGCTGATGATGAAGTTCCACGGCGGCGACGCCAACGCTGCGCCGGCCACACCGGTGACCGCACCCGCATCGATCAGCGCACCGGCCGCGCCGGTCGCCACCCCCACAGCGCCCACCCTGCCCACGCCGGCGCCAACCCAGGCACCTGGCGCAGCCGGAACACCGACGCCGGTACCGGGCCAGGCACCTGGCGCAGCGGCGACACCTGCGGCGGTGCCCGCGTCCAAGTAAGCGCATCTCCTGGACTCGAAGCCCGGCTCGCCGGGCTTTTTTATGGGCGCGGGTACTTTCCCCTGACCGCGCGTCGAGCGGCGCACCCAGTACCCGCCCTATGAACCGGTTAGCACCGCCGCACACCCCAGCTGGCTGAGGGGGTCTGCACCAATTTTCATGCAGCGCGCCAACCCGGTCTGGACCTCGGGATCTGCCCGTTGATGCCTACGATGACGGTAGGAGTAGCCTTGCTCCGCGCACCGATAACCCCCTCAAGAGGCGATCGCCGAAACGCAGATGTACCGCAGAGGGCGTTAAGCCGGGGCCGCTGCGCCAGGGCATTGCGCGCGACTTCGGCTGAAGACGCGCTCGGCGGGTTAACTCAGCGCGGACGGCCACGCCTAAAGAGGTTGACGATGGCCAGCAAAATAATGGCCCCAACAAGCGATACGGCCACCGTCGCAACGCTGATGCCCTGGTTGATCGTTGCCACCCCCACCAGCGGCGATATCAGCAGCCCGCCGAGGACCGCACCGAGGATGCCGACGACCACGTTCAACAGGATGCCTTGCTGCCCATCCGTCTTCATGATCACGCTTGCGAGCCAGCCGACAACGCCACCCACGACTAACCAGAGAATGATATTCATGGCATTCATGACAAGACTCCTGTACCGCGAACGGCATGTTAGTAACACTGCCCGACCCTCTGGTCGCAGCGCCCATTCGCACCAACGCGAGTGAGCAAGACAATGCTTGGCGCCGGGCGGACTTTTCGATGTAGTCACCACAGCCTATCCGCGGTGCGTGCTTGTGCCATGCCGCTGTCAGATCAGTCTGACTTTGAACCTGTCCGCGTTGTAGCCGCATCGGCGGCAATCTCGGAGTCTGTTGGGCTCGGAACGGCGAAAGCGAAAATTGGCCCCGCAAGGATGATTTTTTCCGGATTCTGCCGGCGCATAGCGCAGCCTGGGGCAAAAAATACGATGGAAAATGGACCCTGCGGCCGACTTGAGCCGACGAGCCAGGGCCGGCAGGCTCCTGGTGGCTAAGGGCCCGCGGGCTCAGGCAGCCCGCAGCCTATCCCGCGCATCCGGCGCCGCTACCGACCGCGCCAGTCGGGCTTGATCGCTTTCGAAGCGGCGAATCTCGTCAAGGGCCTCACGCAAGGTCATCTCACCAGCCCGCATCAGGCCGGCAGTCAAATATTCGGTCAGATCCTTGTGCTGCGCAAGCGCGGCTTTGGTTTCGCTGTAAAGCCGCTCGCTCTGGGCCTCCATGATGCTGCGCGTCTCCTCGTCCGGATGGGCACTGGCGTTGTCCTTCGCGAGCGCTGCATAGTTCAGCCGTGTCTTGCGGTACATCCCCATCTCGCCCACCGCGTGGTGCAGTAGCCGGGTGACCCGCGTGATGTCGTTGTGCGCCCCGTTGGTGGTGCCGTCCTCTCCGAAAAACAGCTCCTCGTTGGCCATGCCGGCGAGCAGCACCCGCACCTCGTGTTCCATGTCGCCCTTGGTCTTGAGCAGGTGGCTGCCCTGCTTGTGAAACACAAAGCCCAGTGCGTTGTTGCGCGGGTTGGCTTTCAGCGAAACCTTGATGGTTTTCATCTCGGCCAGCAGGGTGTCCCAGTCGCCCTGGGCCAGCTTGCGCTCGTGCTGGAAGTCCATCAGGAAGTGGCCCCACTCGTGGACCGCAATGATGCGCCGGTCGCGCTCACGCTCTTTGGTGGTGTTGTCGTTGACGTTGCCGACCAGCACGCGTTCGGCGGCCCGCATCAGGGTGGCGGCGTCTATCATGTCACCGGACTGGACCGCAATAATGCCGGCTTGGTTGACCATGGTTTCAAGGTCGGCCGGACTGCAGCCTTCGGTCAACTCGACAAAGTGGCGCAGGTCCAGGTCAGGCAGGACCTTGTCGGCGCGCTGCTGAAGGTAGTGCCCGGTGATGGCGAGCCGCTCCTCGCGGTTGGGCATGCGAAAGTCGACCTTCATCTGGAAGCGGCGCAGCATGGCCTCGTCCATCTGCAGGTTTTCGGCATTGAAGTTCGACGCAACAATCCAGATGATTTCGGTATCGGACTTGCTGCGAACACCGTCCAGTACGGCCAGCAGCATGTTTTGAGTATCGTCATCAAACTTGCGGTTACCGCCGCGCCGCATAAAGAGGTCTTGCGCCTCGTCCAGAAAGACGATGCAGCGCTTGCGGCGTGCGGCCAGCGACAGGATGCGCGCCAGGGTGTTGGAGCCACCGCCGACAAAGCCGGTTTCCAGATTCGCGGCCGAGTGAAACAGGATGGGCAACCCCAGCTCCTTGGCCAGATAGCTGGCCAGCTTGGTCTTGCCGGTGCCCGCCGGGCCGCTGAACATCACATTGAAGGGCTTGTTCACGCCGTAGGCGGCGTACTCCGGCCGGCGCTCGTACTGGTCCCGGATCTGCGCCACCTCGGCCTTGATATCGTCCATGCCAACCAGGTCCTTGATGTCTCCGCTGATCTGTGCCGGCGGGATGAACTTCAGGGCCTTGCGTTGCCCGCTCATCTGAAACCACAGAAAGGCGAGCAGGCCTGCGGTCAGCAAAGCTGAAATGGCGGCGCTGACGCCGGCTTTCCAGGAATCCTGCTCCGACTGCGGGCGTGCTTCGGAGAAGCGCTGCTCCAGGCGCGCAAAAACTTCGGCGCTGGCACTGTCGAGCGCCGCTTTGGGAACAAAGGTCAACTTGCCGCCCCACGGGGCGGAGACCGCCTTGTCGGTCAGGATCTTGGTTTCCATGTCGGACGGGTAGTAGGCATACTGTTTGCCTTGCGACTCGATCAGCACGAAGCGCTCGGAGACAGTCCAGAGAATGGGCCGGTAAATGATGGTGATCCGTTCGACCGGGTTGGCTTCCAGAAAGCTCAAAACCGACCCGGTGCCAAATACCACCGGCAGGGCCTTGTTGTAGCTCCAGACCGCCTCGCCGTTCTTGCCGGTTGTGGCCATGGCTTTTACTTCATCCGCCATTTTCTCCTGACGCTGCAGCGTCGACCAGGAGTAAAGAGCGGTCGCCGGAATCATCAGCGCGATGGCAAGAACCGTCAGCTTCATTCCCAGTGCCTGGAGCGACCACCAGTCCTGCAGGCGGCTGAGCGTGGTCCTGATCAGGCTGAGCAGGCCCGATGGTGCGTCAGCCGCTTCCCCTGCCGCGTCCGCATCGCTCCTGCCTCGTGATAAATCGGTCATCGCTTTTGTCCTGTCAAAAAAAGTGCGGCTCCAGTGATTGAACGCTGGGCTGCGAATGGCTGGCTGAGCTGGGGGCAAAGCTCGCGTGAGCGGCTTCTGCGGGTGTGCCGGGCGGTCAAGGTGGGGAGGTGGGGGAACCACAACCCGCGACCCTATCTCGGAGACACTTTTTTGTAGGTGCAATCCTACACAAAGATCAATTTCCTTGGTGTTGTATTGGGTAAGTTGTGTCGTGTAACCGTATTGCTGGCAGGCGTCCGGCGGGCACTGAGGGTGAACCCGCCTCCGGGTACTTTACAGTGGCAACATGCAAACTCAAATTCAGCGTCATCGTTACTCGCCGGCGCCAGGCCTTTTCCGGAGAAAACCATGAGTGAACTTGTTGTGCGTCGCCTGCTGATTGACCTGGAAACGCCCTTCCCGCGCCACTGGTGTGCGGGTGATGCGTTCCGCACGGCTTTCTTCAACGCGCTTTCGATGAGCTTCCCGGTCGGCGAGCAATTTTTCATCGACTCGGTGCGCAACGGATTCCAGTCCTTGCCTGCTGAGCGGCAGCACCGCTACAAAGCCGAAGTCCAGGCCTTTATCGGCCAGGAGGCGACGCACCGACGCGTTCACAGCCTGTTCAACGGCCACCTGGAAAAACAGGGGCTCGTCAACGACTGGGCGCCCCGCGCCCAGCGCAAGATGAAGCTGCTGGCCGGCACCAACCCGCGGCACGCGCTGGCCATCACTGCGGCCAACGAACATTTCACCGCGATTTTTGCCGAGTGGATGCTGCGCAACCACGACCTGCTTGACGGTTGCGAGCAGCGCCTGAAAACCATGTGGCTGTGGCACAGCGCTGAAGAATCCGAGCACAAAAACACCGCCTTCGACGTCTACGCCGCGCTGGGCGGCAACCACGAATGGCGCGTCAAATGGTTCCGGCGCATCACTTTCATCTTTTTGAGCGACATCCTGCGCCAGACCGTCAACAACCTCCGTCATGACGGCACCCTGTGGAAGTGGAGCACCTGGAAAAGCGCGGCCAGCTACCTGTTTGGCCAGCGCGGCCTGATCCGCCAGACCTTCAAACCCTGGCGCGAGTACCTGCGCGGGGATTTTCACCCGAACCAGCAAGCCAGCGATTTGTCCGCGCGCTGGCTGGCGGACAACGCACAGCTTTATACGACCGTGGCTGCGAGCGCCTGAGTCGGGCTCGTGCACTGGCAGCGGCAGCGCGGGTGCAAGGGCGCCCCCTCCCTGGCCATGAATTCAATCGTTCCCTGCGCCCATCCATAAACGGAGCGGTTTTTGGCGCTTAGGCCGGGACCAGCTGGCCTGCCTCGATCGTGATGCGCCGCTCGCAGCGGGCTGCGATGCCCTGGTCGTGCGTCACCAGCACCAGCGTAGTACCCAGTTCCTGGTTGAGTTCGAACATCAGCGCCATGACTTTCTCGCCGGTCGCAAAGTCCAGACTGCCGGTCGGTTCGTCGGCCAGCAGCAGCGCCGGCTGCACCACAAACGCCCGGGCCAACGCCACCCGCTGCTGCTCGCCCCCCGACAGTACTTTGGGGTAGTGGCCGAGCCGTTCGCCGAGGCCGACGCGCTTGAGCATCTCGGTGGCCTGGGTCCGGGCGTTTTTTGCACCTGACAGCTCCAGCGGCAACATGACGTTTTCCAGCGCGCTCAGATTTCCCATCAGCTGAAAGCTCTGGAACACAAAACCGATTTGCTGCGCACGCAGCGCAGCGCGGTCATCCTCACTGAGGGCAAACAGGTCCTGGCCAGCCAGCTGCACTGTGCCCTGCGTCGGCGTGTCCAGCCCGGCAATGATGGACAGCAGCGTGCTCTTGCCAGAGCCGGAGGCACCGACGATGGCGGCGGTCTCCCTGCGAGCCAGTGCAAAATGGATATCGCGCAAAATGGTCAAGGTGCCGGTCGAGTCGCTCACGCTCTTGAAAACATGCTCGACGGAAATAATTGAAGAACGATCAGTGGCCAATACCAATGGCGCCGAAGAAACAGGAACAACGGGTTCAAACATGCCAGCCTTGTCGGAAAACTTGAGATTCAATCGCCCTGACTTTACCAAGGCCGGCTTCCGGGCGGTCTGGCTCGGGCTGATGCTCTGCGCTTTCATGCTGGTATTGCCCCAGGGCGGCCAAGCCCAGAGCGCGGCCAAAACCGCCGCTGGCCCCGGGCCGACCATTCTGGTGGTCGGTGATTCGCTAAGCGCCGAATACGGCCTCAAGCGCGGCAGCGGCTGGGTCAACCTGATGATGCAGCGTCTGGCCACCGAAAAACTCCCGGCCAAGGTGGTCAACGCCAGCATCAGCGGCGACACCACCTCGGGCGGCCGCTCGCGCCTGAGCGCCCTGCTGAGCCAGCACCGGCCCGGCATTGTGATCATCGAGCTGGGCGGCAACGACGCGCTGCGCGGCCTGCCCTTGGACATGACGGAGAACAATCTGTACGCGATGACGCAGGCGGCACAGAAAGCAGGTGCCAAGGTTCTGCTGGTGGGCATGCAGGTGCCGCCCAATTACGGCGGCGACTACAGCGCAAAATTTTCCGGCCTGTTTGCCAAAGTGGCGAAAAACAGCAAGGCCGCGCTCGTGCCTTTTCTTCTCAAAGGCGTGGCCGACACGAACGAGGCCACTCGGTTTTTTCAGGCGGACCGCATTCATCCGAACGAACAGGCGCATCCGCTGATGCTGGCCAATGTCTGGCCCGAACTGAGAAAACTGCTCAAGTGAGCATTGATCGCATCTCCGCCGAACAGGCGCTGCACCGGCTGACCGATTTTTCAGCTGTCATTGACGCCCGTAGCGAAGGCGAATATGCCGAGGACCACCTGCCTGGTGCTGTCAACTGGCCCAGCCTGCACGACGACGAGCGAAAAATCGTCGGCACGCAGTACAAACAAATCAACGCTTTTGAAGCAAAAAAGCTGGGGGCTGCGCTGGTTGCGAAAAACATCGCTGAACACATCCAGCGCGAGGTGCTGGACAAACCCAAAGAGTGGCAGCCGCTGGTGTACTGCTGGCGCGGCGGCAAGCGCAGCGGCTCGCTGGCCTTGATTCTCGACCAGATCGGCTTCAGGGTGACGCTGGTGGATGGGGGCTACAAGGCCTTCCGCGCAGCGCTGGTGGCTGATGTTCCGCAGTTGGCGGCGCGCCACAACTACCAGGTCGTTTGCGGCACTACGGGGTCCGGCAAGACCCGTCTGCTGCAGGCCCTTAGCGTCCAGGGCGCGCAGGTGCTGGACCTGGAAGCGCTGGCGAACCACCGCAGCTCGGTGCTGGGCATGATTCCAGGCGTGGCGCAGCCCAGCCAGAAAGCTTTTGACAGTCGCATCTGGGCCGCCTTGCGCAGCTTTGACCCGGCACGTCCTGTTTATATCGAAAGCGAAAGCAAAAAAGTCGGCAATGTGACCGTACCCGAGGGACTGATTGCGGCCATGCGCATCAGCCCCTGCCTGCAGCTGGACCTGTCCGAGGCCGAGCGGGGGGCGTTGCTGCTCGAGGACTATGATTTTTTCGTCCGGGATATCGCGTTTTTCTGCGACCGGTTAGGCGCCCTGACCGAGGCCCGCGGCAAGGAAACCGTGCAGGACTGGCAAGCGCGTGCGCGCAGCGGTGACGTGGCCTCTGTGGTTCTCGAATTGCTGGTCCAGCATTACGACCCGGTCTACCTGCAGTCGATGCGGCGCAACTTCGAACACTACGCGACAGCGCGAGTCCTGGCGCCACGCGACCACACGGTGGCCGCGATGAGCGAGCTGGCGCAAACCCTGCTGGCGGCCTGAACCGCCGGCCCAAAAACAAGGCTCCGGAGGACAGCATACCTGTCCCGGCGGAGCCTGATGCGGCACATTCACTATCAATACGATAGCTGCTTGTGCCCGAATATAAAGGGCTAAAGCCCGATTTCACTTAAATTTTCAGTGGTGTCAACCCGATCAAGGCGCAGGATCTGCCGGTGGCGTGTTGCTGACGCTGCCTTCTTGGCCGTCTCCCGCATCATCGTCGGGAAGGTCCGGGTTGCCCTCGGCCTTGCGCTTGAGTTTTTCCTCTTTTTTCTTCTTTTTGGCCAGCTCTTTCTGGCGTTTTTCGTAGGAGTAATTGGGAGTTGCCACAGCGTGCTTTCTTCAGGAATATGTCCTAACTGTACTGCATCGCAGCCAGGGCCTGAGTCAAATCAACCTGCAGGTCAGCCACGGCCTCCAGCCCTATCGAAAAACGCACCAGCCCCCCTTTATAGGGCCACGGCATGCTCCGGATCGCCGGAACATCATAGGGTACACACAGGCTCATGGGCCCGGCCCAGCTGTAGCCAAGCTGGAACAGCTGCAGGCTGTCGCAAAAGCGGTCCACCTGCGCCTGCACGTAGACCGGTTTGAAAACAATGCTCAGCAGGCAGGCAGCCGCGCTGCAGTCCCGTTGCCAGAGCTCATGGCCGGGCGAGTCGGCAAGCGCCGGGTGCAACACGGCTTCTATCTGTGGCTGCTGATGCAGCCATTCCGCCAGTGCGCGGGTGGTGCTGTCCTGCGCGGCATACCGCAGAGCCATGCTGCTCAGACCGCGCAGCACCAGCTCGGCGTCGTTGGCGCCGACGCCATAACCGACGCGCATATGGCACAAATGCACCAGTTGGTGCAGACCCGCGCTGCGGGTGACGACCGAACCCATCAGCACGTCGGCGCCGCCGCTGGGATATTTGGTCAAAGCCTGGATGGAAATGTCGGCGCCGAGCGCAAAGGCGTTGAAGGCGATGCCCGCGCCCCAGGTATTGTCCAGCGCCGTGACAATGCCGTCCGGGTGGGTCGGCCGATGCGCCCTGACGACCGCGACCAGCGCTGGCAAATCGGGAAACTCCAACGTGATCGAGCCCGGTGCCTCCAGCCAGACCAGGCGTGTCCTGCCGCTGAGTTTGGCCGCCAGGTCGCTGGGCGCCATCGGGTCGTAATACTGGAAACTGATGCCCCAGGCGGCCAGCTCATGCTGAGCAAGATTTTTGTTCGGCCCGTAGGCGTTGTCCGGAATCAGGACCTCGTCCCCGGCCTTCAGCAGCGCCATGTCCACCAGCGCCACCGCCGCCAGTCCGCTGGGCACCAAGGTGCAGAACTGGCCGCCTTCCAGCGTCGCGATGCGCTCTTCCAGCGTGAAGGTGGTGGGGGTGCCATGCAGGCCGTAGGTGTAGCCGGTTTTATGCTTCCAGTCGCGCTGGCGCAAGGCGGAGACACTGGGGAACACGATCGTCGAGGCTTTGTGAATTCCAGGGGGAATAGCCCCAAAGCCCACAGGTGGCTTGTAAGGGTGGTGAATCAGCTGGGTGGAAATATCGCTCATGCGCCGATGTTAACGGCATGCGGGCATGCCCTGCGCCACGCCGGCCGACCTGCGTTGGACCTGGGAAATCAGGGTCCCTGACTGAACCCAGGCCTGTCATCCATAGCATCTCGATCCGGTATCCATGCGGCATGCACCAACAGTCTCAGCATTCGGGCATCGATTGCGGCGCGCCCAGGCGTTCCGCGAGCCGGCCCGCAATGACAAATAAGGGCCCGGCGTCGCGATGCGCGTCAGCCGGCAGGAGCTCAGGTTTTTCCGCCGGGCCGCCCCAAGGAAAAATGCGCCCCTCGGGGGGACAGAGGGCGACACGCAGTGCGCGAACGTGGGGGCCTGTTAAATCTTCCACTTCTCCATCAGCTGCGCCGGCCGAAGCGCGTCGTAGCCTTCGAAGGGCTGATGAATCCAGGGATTGGTCGGCAGAAACTCGACTGAATAGTCCGGCTTGAAAGTGGACACACCCTTGGTCCAGATCACGGCGCTGCGCAGCTCGGAAATCGGCTTGTAGTTGCTGCGCAACTGGCTGATCACCGCGTTCAAGGTGTGACCGGTATCGGCCAGGTCATCGACCAGCAGCACCTTGCCGGCGATCTCGCCTTTGGGGGTGGTGATGTAGCGGGCGATATCCAGGTTGCCCTGCACCCTGCCGGCCTCGGCACGGTAGGAGCTGGTCGACATGATGGCCAGCGGCTTGTCGAAAATGCGCGAGAGGATGTCGCCCGGCCGCATGCCGCCGCGTGCCAGGCACAAAATGGTGTTGAATTCCCAGCCCGACTGATAAATCTTGATCGCCAGCTTTTCAATCAGGTTATGGTATTCGTCATAACTCACATAAAGGTGTTTGCCGTCTTCGGTCAACATAAAATGCTCCTGATTAAATAGCTGCTTGCGCACGCCGTTATTGGGCCAGAGCCCGATTTGGCTGTAAGTGTTTTAAAAACCGGACTTAAGCCATCGAGACGGCTCAAGCCACAAAGGGGTCGCGCAGCACAATGGTGTGGTCGCGGTCCGGGCTGGTAGAAATCATGTGGACGGGCACACCGCTGACCTCTTCAATGCGTTTCAGGTAGCTCTGGGCCGCGGTCGGCAGCTTATCGTAGTCGGTGACCCCGACCGTGCTTTGCGTCCAGCCCGGCAGGGTTTCGTAAATCGGCTTGCAGCGTGCAATCTCTTCGGCGCCCATCGGCAGGATGTCGGTGATGTGGCCGTCCAGCTCGTAACCGGTGCACAGCTCCAGCTGCGCGATGCCGTCGAGCACGTCAAGCTTGGTGATGCACAGGCCCGACAGGCCGTTGACCTGCGCCGAGCGTTTGAGCAACGCCGCATCAAACCAGCCGCAGCGCCGGCTGCGCCCGGTGGTCACGCCTTTTTCGGCGCCCACGGTACTCAGGTGGTAACCGACGGTGCCGGGCTTTTCCCAGTCCAGCTCGGTCGGGAAAGGACCGCCGCCGACACGTGTGCAATAGGCCTTGGTGATGCCCAGGATGTAGTGCAACATGCCGGGGCCGACACCGGCGCCGGCGGACGCATTGCCGGCCACGCAGTTGCTCGATGTGACAAACGGGTAGGTCCCGTGGTCCACGTCCAGCAAAGTGCCCTGCGCGCCTTCGAACAGCAGGTTGGCGCCGTCACGGTGCGCGTCATTAAGCTCGCGCGAAACATCGGCCATCATGGGTTTGAGCAGTTCGGCGTGGCGCATCGACTCGTCGTAAATTGCCTGATACTCGATGGCCGGCGCATGCAGGTATTGGGTCAGGACAAAGTTGTGCAGGTCCAGCAACTCGCGCAACTTGACGGCAAATCGCTCGGGGTATTTCAGGTCCTGCACGCGCAAGGCACGGCGGGCGATCTTGTCCTCGTACGCGGGGCCAATGCCGCGGCCGGTGGTGCCGATCTTGACGGTGCCCGCTTTTTCCTTGGCGGCTTCACGGGCGATGTCGATGGCCGCATGGAAAGGCAGGATCAGCGGGCAGGCTTCGCTGATGCGCAGGCGCGAGCGCACCTCGACTCCGGCTTTTTCCAACCCTTCGATTTCTTCAAACAGTTTGGCCGCCGACAGCACCACGCCATTGCCGATGTAGCACTTGATGCCAGGTCGCATGATGCCGCTGGGAATCAGGTGCAAAGCGGTCTTGATACCGTTGATGACCAGTGTATGGCCGGCGTTGTGGCCACCCTGAAAGCGGACCACGCCCTGCGAGCTTTCGGTCAGCCAGTCGACCAGTTTGCCCTTGCCCTCATCACCCCACTGGGTGCCCACGACCACCACGTTGCGACCGGCGGTTGCGGCAATTGTCTTTTTCATCTTCTGTTTACTCTGTATGGATTCGTTGCGGAATGCGGGGCGTGACCGCCGGACGGTTCAGGCCGGCGTCTTGCTCAGGGGCTGGACCCGCCACTGGCCGGCCACGCTGGCCAGTTCGCGGTCACAGTAAAACTCGTCGACTTCGTGTTCATGGCCCGGTAATACACAGGTCACGGTATCGCCACCAGCGCGTAGCCTTGCAATGGCGGCGCGCAAACCGGCTTCTTCGCCCCAGGGCGCACGGATGGCGGCTTTCAGAGGTTTGGGCAGCAGAACGCTGACCAGCTCCTTCAAATCGAGGCTGAAACCTGCGGCCGGGCGAGTGCGCCCAAACACCGCACCGACTTCGTCATAACGGCCGCCGCGCACCAGTTCGGCGCCCTGCCCGCCATTGCGTTGGCCACGGCCGTAAATGGCAAAACGGGTACCGCTGTAATAGGCATAACCGCGCAGGTCGGCCAGGTCAAAACCAATGCTGACCCCGTTTGCCAAGCTGCCAACATGAGTTGCCAGCCATTTCAAATTCTGTAACGCCTTAAGGGCATCGGGCAAGGCCTTGAAGGATTTTTCAGCTTCAACCAGCACCTTCTCGTCACCATAAAACTGCAGCAGCGCGAGCAGGCCCTGGCGCGCCGCCTTGGGCAGTTCGCCATCAAGGCTGATGGTCAGGCTGGCGAGTTCGCTGGCATCCTTGCTGGCCAGAGCGGCGTGAATCCGCGCGAGCATGGGCGCGCTGATTTTGGCGCCCGCCAGCAGGCTGCCCACAATGCGCACATCGGCCATGTCGACCGACAGCTGCGTGACACCGGCGGCGCTCAATCCTTCGAGCGCCAGCAGCTGGGCTTCGAGGTCGGCCTCGAGACCGGCATGGCCATAAATTTCGGCGCCGAACTGCAAGGGCTCGCGCGTGGCATGCGGGCGGTCGGCCCGGGTGTGCAGCACCGGGCCGCAGTAACACAGGCGGGCGACGCCCTGGCGATTGAGCAGGTGGGCGTCAATGCGGGCCACTTGTGGCGTCGTGTCGGCGCGCAGCCCCAGGGTGCGGCCCGAGAGCTGGTCAACCAGCTTGAAGGTTTGCAGATCGAGCGCCTCACCGGTGCCGGTCAGCAAAGACTCCAGATGCTCCAGCAGCGGCGGCATAACCAACTCGTAACCGTAGCTGCGGGCCGTATCGAGAAACAAACGACGCAGTTCTTCGATGTGACGCGCCTCGGAAGGCAGGACATCGGCAATTTGATCCGGCAATTGCCATGATGACGACCAGGCAGGCATGTATTTATCGTGGGCTGTTAAAAAGCAGGATTTTACCGGGCTTGGGCTCTGTTTTTGCCCGGCAGCGGACCGGATACGATCGGCCGCCTCAAATACAGACGCAAGCTACACCCTGTCAGGGTGCTGTCATCCGAGCAGAGAAGGCATCGGGATCTGGCCTGGAAGGTGCTGCATAGGTAAAAAAACAGATCTGCCCGCTGCTCATTCTGAGGATTTGCGCAAACAAACTGCGGCAGCCGGCCGGAAAGAAAAAAAGCAGCAAGCCCACAGTAACCAGCATGCAAGTCAGGCAGAGACCCCGGATGTCGGCCGGAGCGTCCGCCGTTCAAAAGCAACTATTTTTTGGATGGAGCAGCGCCCGCACCCGACCCGCGCATGACTTTAAAAAACTCTGAGGACGGATCAAGCACCATCACATCGCTCTTCTTGTTGAAGCTGACCTTGTAAGCCTCCAGGCTGCGGTAGAACTGGGCGAATTGCGGATCGCGGCCAGAAGCCTCTGCGTAGATGCGAGCCGCCTCGGCATCACCCTCGCCCTTGATTTTCTGGGCATCGCGGTAGGCGTTGGCAATTGTGACCTCGCGCTGGCGGTCCGCATCGGCGCGGATTTTTTCACCTTCAGCGCCACCGGTGGAGCGCAGTTCGTTGGCGACACGCTTGCGTTCAGCTTCCATGCGGCGGTAGACCGACTCGGTGATGGCCTCGACATAGTCAACCCGCGTGATGCGCACGTCGACCACATCGACACCCCAAGGCTTGGCACCGCGAACAACCTGCAGCACTTCTTTTTTTACGTCGGCCATCAGCGCTTCGCGCTTGAGGGACAGCAAGTCCTTGACGGTGCGCTTGTTGATTTCTTCCTGGAAGGCATTGCGAACCACCCGGTTGAGCTGGTTGGCACCGGCCCGCTCGTCAAGTCCGACGTTGCGGATGTAATCTGACGGCTCCGTGATGCGCCAGCGCACATACCAGTCGATTACGACACGCTGCTTTTCCGCCGTCAGCATGGGCTCTGCATCGGTACTGTCCAGCGTCAGCAGGCGCTTGTCGATGTAAGAGACGTTCTGGAACGGCGGCGGCAGCTTGAAGTTCAGCCCGGGTTGGGTGATGACTTCCTTGATCTGCCCGAGCGCGTAGATGACGCCAAACTGGCGCTGATCGACGACAAACAGCATGGAACTGGCCAGTGCAAGCACGACCAGCAGTGATGACGCAATAAATCCAACTCTGTTCACTTTTTTCTTCCTTAACGGGTGTCGCGGTCGCGCGTGCGGGACGCATCACGGGCACGTGTATCGCCAGCGCTGTTGGCCGGTGGAACATTGGGAATCACTGGCGCGGTGGCAGGGCTGCTGCCCGGCAGCAGGGCTGGCTCGCTACCAGCGGCCGAACCACCCAGGGCCGACTGCTGCAGAATCTTGTCGAGCGGCAGGTACAGCAGGTTGGACCCTTGCCGCGATTCGACCATGACTTTGGTGACATTACTGTAGACCTGCTGCATGGTATCCAGGTACATACGGTCACGGGTGACCTGAGGCGCTTTCTGGTATTCGGCCAGCACCGCGCGGAAACGCTGGGCATCACCCTCGGATTGAGCCACGATGCGGGCCTTGTAGGCTTCGGACTCTTCCTTCAGGCGCGACGCTGAGCCGACTGCGCGCGGAATCACGTCGTTGGCATATGCCTGGGCGTCGTTCTTGGCGCGCTCGCGCTCCTGTCCGGCCTTGAGCACATCGTCAAACGAGGCTTGCACCTGCTCGGGAGGGCGAACACCGCTTTGCTGCAGGTTGATGCCGACCACCTCGACACCCACCTTGTAACGGTCCAGGATGGTCTGCATCAACACCCGCACCCGCG
>JBKJZS010000604.1:0-2365 GCA_046714915.1 Polaromonas sp.
G
This sequence comes from Polaromonas sp., assembly GCA_046714915.1. Lineage (GTDB taxonomy): Bacteria > Pseudomonadota > Gammaproteobacteria > Burkholderiales > Burkholderiaceae_C > Polaromonas. Next base: position 2 of record JBKJZS010000604.1, read on the forward strand.
GGCGCGCGGTAGGTCGCGTGCTCCTTCAAAGCGTGTCCGCTCCAGGCTAAGGGCTCACGCCTTGGTCAACCGCGCACTAGCCAGCGTACTGCGCGTGGCCATCACGCCGATGCGGCCGGTCTTGCCGCAGGGAATGAAGGGAATGAGGGTCAGATTCCAATTCTTTTCGCGGCGGCCTTCAATACCCCAAAGTCCTCCAGACAGCCGGCGCATCCAGCCGGAAAAAACGGTTGCCCCTTCGTTCGTCGCAAAAGTGGCGCACCTTCACGCTCGGTGTCACGCTCAGCCGCTCTTCCAGCACCCGGTGGCTCTCATGAAAAGCCGCTTCAATGTTGAAGCAGAAATGGGTGGGGCTAGCCACCTCGTAATCGAGCAGGCAATCAATGGTCGCGGTGTGCATCGGCGCCTTTGCGGGGGCGGGAATTGAAAGGCGATGCATTGACTTCAATCCGCTCCACCTTCTCCATCTGCGCGTCGGGGGGCGACGCGCCGGGAAAAACCAGTTGTTGCAGGTGACGAGAATCACCTGGGCCGCCCGCTCCAGCGAGTCCAGCGCCAGGTCGCGCCGATTGCGCTCCCGCAACCGCGCCAGCAGCAGCAGCAGCGCCATACTGGCCCGCCGCACGGCAACGCGCCTGGCCTCACCGTCTGGGCCTTTAGGGTCCGGATCGGGTAGCTTCAGCTCGAACATCGTGCGCAACCTCCAGAAAAGCGCGGACTGCATCCGCATCTACTTGAGTACTTTCTTGACGGCACCCACGCCCAAAGCAGCCAGGACCACAAAGATGACCGCCAGAATCAGGAACAGGCCAAACAAAATTTTTGCGATGCCGGCTGCGCCGGCTGCAATACCGCCAAAACCCAAGGCCCCGGCAATCAGCGCAATGATCGCGAAAACAATTGCGTACTTCAACATGGAGATTCTCCTCAATCCGGCGCTGGCCGACTATCCAGCTATGCACCCAAGGTAAGCGGCAGGCCGTCAACATTGAATCAGCAGCGCTCCCATGCCGGTGTAGGACAAGACCGGATCCGCCTCATTTTGCTAGTTTTTTAATAGCTGATTGCACATATTTAACGGCGGCTACCGCCTGTTTTCATAAAAAAAGAAAGCCGGCCTGACTGCCGCCCGCCGTTGTCGCCCATGCCACAGCGATACCCGTAGGTATCGCGCGGATTTGCAACAACGCCCTGGGCGAAAAGACGCGGTTTTAAGTGCCAGATAGAGTGCAACACTACACTGGCATTCGGTAAACCTGCGCGCCTGCCGCTGCGCGCATTTTGTTCATTCCCCCACTTTTCCAAGGAAAACCATGAAGCTTTACTACTCCCCCGGCGCCTGTTCACTGTCCCCCCACATAGCGCTGCATGAGTCAGGCCTGAAGTTCGAGCATGTGCTGGCCCCCACCAAAACGCATCAGCTGGAAGACGGTACCGACTACTACACCATCAACCCGCTCGGTTATGTGCCGCTGCTGGAGCTGGACGACGGCACCCGCCTGACCGAAGGCCCGGCCATCGTGCAATACATCGCCGACCAGGTGCCCGAGAAAAAGCTCGCACCCGCCAACGGCACCATCGCGCGGGCGCAATTGCAGTCGTGGCTTAACTTCATCGGCACCGAGCTGCACAAGGGCTTTAGCCCGCTGTTCAATGCGGCCACCCCCGCCGATTACAAAACCATTGTCATCGACAAATTGATGGCACGCCTGAAATGGGTGAACGGCCAGCTGGCCGGCAAGCACTACCTGATGGGCGACAGCTTCAGCGTGGCCGATCCCTACCTCTTCACCGTGACCAACTGGGCGCCGCGGGTGGGGGTGGACATCACCGGATTTGCAAACATCAACGCGTTTCGCGAACGCATGGCGGCGCGGCCTTCGGTGCAGGCGGCGATGAAACACGAAGGCTTGCTGAAGTAAATCTTCGCGAACACCAGGCGGCACACGGCGTCAAGCCTTGGCCATCTGGGTTCAGCCAAGCGCATCCAGCAACTGCTTTTCCAGGCTTCTTTTCAGGGGATCGGCTTTGCTCACCTGCACAAAAATGCAACTGCCGTTCTGGCTGGTGGCTGCCCAGCGTTGGCCGATGCGCGCCTTCTCAATGGCATCTGTGCCGTCCAGAAGGTGACCGCCTTTGTACTCCACCACCAGCTTGCGACCATCGGTCAGCTCGCACACGAAGTCGGGGTAGAAATAATCGCTGGACGGGGGCAACCAGAACAAGTAAGTGCCATTCGGGTTAGGGATGGGAATGGGGAGTTAACGCACTGTCCCCAGCAGGCCTCAGGCGCGGCGTGACGCAAGAGTTCGTGCGGTATGGATTGCGGATCAAGTCCGCAATGACAGGGTCGCTACTTGCCGC
>JBKJZS010000605.1:0-3274 GCA_046714915.1 Polaromonas sp.
TGGGCGCAAGTAGCTATTAAATGCATAGCAATATGATTCAAAACCGTCTGCTGACCCTGCCCCACGGCATCACCCTGTCCTGCCGCATGGCGGGCGACGAAGACCGGCCCGTGCTGATGTTTTTGCACGGCTTCCCGGAAGCGGCTTTTGTCTGGGACGTTTTGCTCGCGCATTTCGCCCGGCCGGAAAACGGCGGCTACCGCTGCATCGCGCCCAACCTGCGCGGCTTTGAGCAGTCCAGCGCACCGCCGGAGCCCGCAGCCTACCGCGCCAAACACCTGGTGCAGGACATTTCCGCGCTGATTGCGCTGGTGTGCAGCGGGGAAGATGCGCGGAATGACGAACGCGCAGGCCAGCAATTTTCCGACGGGCCGCCCCAAGGAAAATTAGCCCCCTCGGGGGGCAGAGAGCTACACGCAGTGAGCGAACGTGGGGGCGATGAACCCGCCGCAGGGCCGCCCCAAGGCGGGTTGCACCCCCTCGGGGGGCAGCGACCTACACGTAGTGAGGAGCGTGGGGGCGATGAACCCGCCGCAGGACCGCCCCAAGGCGGGTTGCACCCCCTCGGGGGGCAGCACAGTACACGCAGTGACATGCGCGGGGGCCAGCTTGCTTGCCTGATCGCCCACGACTGGGGCGGCGCCGTTGCCTGGAACCTGGCCGCCACGATGCCGCAGCTGATGAAAAAACTGGCCATCATCAACTCGCCGCACCCGGGCACTTTCTTGCGCGAGCTGCAACATTCGCCAGCCCAGCAGGCAGCCAGCGCCTACATGAATTTCCTGATTCGCCCCGACGCGGAAGCGCTGCTGGCACAGGACGATTTCCGTCGGCTTTGGCAGTTTTTGACCACCACCGGCGACAGGCAAGCGCCCGGTGTAACGCCCGCTTGGCTGACCGAAAGGGTCAAAGACCAGTACCGCGCGGTCTGGCGCGCCGGGCTGACCGGCGGCTGCAACCTTTACCGGGCATCGCCATTGCGTCCGCCGCGCCCCGGGCCGCCCCACCACGACCCGGCCGCTGCCGCGGTCACACTGCCGCGCGAGATGCTGACGGTATTGCTGCCAACCCTGGTGCTCTGGGCGCTCGACGATATTGCCCTGCCGCCAGCGCTGCTCGATGGCCTGGAAGACTACGTGCCGCAGATGCAGCTGCGGCGCGTGGGCGGGGCGTCGCACTGGATCGTGCATGAACAGCCGGAGCAGGTGGCCGGCTTTATCCAGAGCTTTCTGGACCAGGCCGGGCCGACTCAGTCGCTATAGTTTTAATAGCTGTTTACCCCCGCCTTTCATGGGCTAGTGGCCAAAAATGCCTCAAAAAAAACAGCTCAGTAGAGCGAGGGCTCGCCTGCGGGCCGGGTCTTGAAACGTTTGTGCACCCAGTAATACTGGGCCGGCATGGTGTTGATGTAGTCCTGCAGGCGGGCATTCATCAGCGCGGTGTCGGCCACCGGATCATGGGTCGGGAAATTCTCCCAGGCGGGCATGACCTGCACCTCGTAACCTGAGGCGGTGATGCGTGGCAACAAAGGCAACACCTTGGCGCGTCCCAGCCTGGCAAAGCGGGCCAGCGACGGCACCGTCGCCGTTGATATACCGTAAAACGGGACAAACACCGAGTCCTCAGGCCCGAAATCCATGTCGGGCAGCAGATAAAGCGGCTGCCCTTCGCGCAGCGCGGCAACAATTGGTTTGACGCCATCGGCCCGTCCAAACAACCGCAGGTTCCCAAAGCGCTGGCGGCCGCGCAATATCCATTGATCAACCAGTTTGTTCGACTGGTCGGTGTAAATCGTGGTGGACTGCCGCGGCAGCTGCAAGGCCACGCCCGCCCAAGCCGCATCCAGGCCGACAAAATGCGGCAGGAAAATCACAGTCGGCTCGGTGCCTGCCAGCTCCTGCGCGGCGCCGGTCAGCCGCACCCGCCGTTGGACCCAAGGCCGGGGCCCATGCCATAACCAGGCGCGGTCCAGCCAGGCCTGCGCGAAGTAGATGAAAGTCTGCTGGGTGAGCTGGCGTCGCTCGGCCTCGGAACTCTCCGGGAAACACAAGGAAAAATTGGTTTGCACCACCCGCCGGCGCGAGCTCACCAGGGCATACAGCAGCCAACCCAGCACCGCGCCCAGAGCGCGTATCCAGGACAGCGGCAAGATCGCAAGCCCCTGCATCAGTACGATGCCGGCCCGGCTCGTGAACTCACCGGCCCACTGGCGGGGCGACTTCAAAGGGCTTCCTTGCGGGGCGTCTTGTAGCGCGCATAGCCCCACAAATATTGACCGGGCTGGCTGAGCACGATGGCCTCGATCGCCTGGTTGATCAGGGTGACAGTGAGCAGCATGTCGGCTTTACCTGGGGCTTTCAGCGGTGTTTCCAGCCCGGCCAGCGCCGGCCAGATTTTCAGGAAGTAACCCTGCCCACGCGGCAGCCGTTCACAACTCACGGGCAGCAGGGCCGCCCCGCTTTGCAAGGCCAACCTGGCCGCCAGGGTCATGGTATAGGCCGGCCGGCCAAAAAAAGGCACCCAAACACCCAGCCCCTCCGGCGGCACCTGGTCGGTCAATAGCGCCACCGCCTGGTTGGCCTTGAGGGTTTTGTGCATCAGGCGAATGCCACTCAGGCTGGCCGGCACCACACTCAGTTGGGGCCGATCCCGGGCGATGCGCTCCAGTTGGGCCAGCCAGGACTTGCGGGCCGGCCGGTAAATTGCCGCGATCGGTCCATACAGTTCGGCCAGCGCCTGCGGGCCCAGCTCGAAGCTGCCGCAATGTGGGCCAAAAAAAATCACGCCCTTGCCACGGGCGAAAGCGTCGCTCGCATGGACCTGGCCTTCTAGCCGCACATTGTCCAGACACGATTGTGCTTGCGCCCGCATCCACAGCTTGGGCAACTCGGCGACAAAACGGCCGGCCTCGGCAATTGCGGGTTGGGCCGCCTCAAACGTGATGCCGGCCTGCGCCACATTGGCCCGAAACTGCCTTCGGTAACCAGGGCTCAAGGCCCAGACCAGCCAGCCCAGCGCTGCGCCGAGCGCATGCAGGGCGCGCAGGGGCCAATGAGAGAAGAACCGGAAAAGGAGAATCATGAAGATTGAAGACAAGCTATTGGGGTCAGACAGCCGGGTTAAGCGCAAGAACATATAATTGCAGCTGTCGCCGAGTTACTGAACAACTTGCAGGGCGACGTTAAACCAAACTGCTAAAGCGTTCGCCGAGGCACCCCAAGCCGGCAACGCGCCGACTAACTTCATGGAGTGTACGCAATGGCGAACGATTTTC
>JBKJZS010000606.1:0-1658 GCA_046714915.1 Polaromonas sp.
TGGCGTATTGCGAGATCACCGCGTCGTGCGTCAGCATCGCGCCTTTGGGCGTGGACTCGGTGCCGCTGGTGTAAACAATCTGCGCCAAATCCATGCTGCCCAGCGCCACCGCAGGCGGTGCGCCGTCAGTGCGTGTCAGCTCGTCGAACGAGGTCATGCCCGCCACCGGCTGCGTGGCCTCCTCCGAGGGCAACCAGACAAACTGACTGACGGCGGTGTCCAGCGCCGCGGCGCTGCGGGCCAGTTCGGCCAGCCCCGAGTCAGTCGCCAGCATCTGGGCCTCGGCATGGCGCAGGATGAACGCCACCTCTTCGGCCTTCAGCATGAAATTGATAGGCACCAGCACCGCACCCAGCCGCGCGAGGGCAAAACGCATGGCCGCGAAGCCGTGCGAGTTGCGCGCCAGCACGGCAACGCGGCTCGCGTGGCCCACACCCAGGCGCGACAGGCCGCTTGCTACCCGGTCGACCACCGCGTCAAATTCGGCAAAGGTCCAGCGCGTGTCGCCGCAGATCAGGCCGGTTTTGCCCGGGTAGCGTTTGGCGGTGCGGTGCAGCAGGTCGGCAATCGTTTGCCGGCGGATGGCGGGGTCCATGGTGGCTCCTTATTTTTGGGTCAAGGCTCAAGTATCCATCCAGAAGGGTTGCAAGAGCAGCGGCTCGGTCTAAGCCGTGCGCGGAACACCAACCGGGCGGCTGCGCTGCTGAACATCTCCGCGCCGTCAACTAAAGGAAGAAGGCGCGTCGCTGCAGGAGTTGAAAGACGAATTGCGATTTGAGCGCGCGGAGGAGCTGCTCCATCGCACAGACAAATCGGTGAAGCAGGTTGCAGCTAAGGCGGCGCTCCAGAATGAGAAGAGTTTTATTCGGGCGTTTCGGACATGGACAGGAAATTCACCATCCGAGTTTCGAGGGTCCATATAAAGCTCCACAAACCAGATTAAATGGGTGTTATTGGTTTATTTAATGGTTTTTTATAGCCATTAATGGGTGTAATTGGGTGTAATATCGGGTGTGTGCTAGACGTTCAATTCCCGAAAATTACCCCCGAAATCCTGAGCTTGATCGCCCGGATTGATGAGTTCAAAGGTGCATGGCGGGCCTTGGGCAGCCTCGCGCCGGACCGCCTGAGCGCACTCCGCCGCGTCGCCACGATTGAAAGCATTGGCTCCTCCACCCGCATCGAGGGCAGCAAGCTCTCAGACCGCGAGGTGGAAAAGCTCCTCTCCAATCTGGAGATCAAGCTTTTTGATACCCGCGACGAACAAGAAGTAGCGGGCTATGCCGAGCTGATGGAGTTGGTGTTCAGTTCATGGCAGCACATTCCCTTCAACGAAAACCATATCAAGCAGTTGCACCAGACCCTGCTGCGACCCAGCAAGAAGGATGAGCGGCACCGCGGCCAGTACAAAACCAATTCCAACAGCGTGGTCGCGTTTGATGAAAACGGGGTGGAGATCGGCATCGTATTTGAGACCGCCTCACCCTTCGACACGCCCCGGCTGATGACAGAGCTGGTGAACTGGACCACTCATGAGCGCGACAAAGCGCTCCTGCACCCACTGCTGGTCATCGCAATTTTTGTTGTGGTATTTCTCGAAGTCCATCCTTTTCAGGACGGCAACGGCCGGCTCAGCCGCGCGCTGACCACCCTGCTGC
>JBKJZS010000607.1:0-2235 GCA_046714915.1 Polaromonas sp.
TTTTCACTGTCACCAACTGGCGGGGACGTGGATGAGGCCTGAAGTTGTCATTGCGGGCTTGACCCGCAATCCATGCCTCGCGGGCCTGTGCAGTGGGACATGCGGCATGGATCCCGGCTTAGGTAAGTGCCGTTGCCCTTAACCCAAGGGCATCGGCGAATGACGATCCAGAAAATGAGCCTTGCGGCGTAATGAAAGGCCCTTGAGGCGGATTGCCATCGGTGCCGGCACACCGAGCACTCATCGCTTGAACACCACGCGTCGATTTGCCCTCGCTCGTTGAAGCGACGCGATTGCCGGGCCATGACGCCTTGAATCAGCATGGACGGCACGAACGGGCAATTCGCTACTAATTTAATAGCTTACTGCGCCCGAATCGAGAGGGCTGGAGGCGTTTTCAACGACTAGCGCTGGCGAAAAAGCCCGTGCTGGCGATCAGGCACCACCACCCATCAGGTCCCTGATCTGCTGCAAGGCGGCGGGGTCGTCCATTGTTGTCAGGTCGCCCGCGTCGCGTCCTTCACACACCGCCTGGATCGCACGCCGCAGCATTTTTCCGCTGCGGGTTTTGGGCAGCACCGAGACAAAACGCACCCGTGACGGCCGGGCCAGCGCGCCTAGGTCCTGGTCAACCCGCTTCATGATCTCGCCTTCCAGCTTCAGCGCGCCAGTGCTGTCAGTCAGAACGCTGCCGTCCTTGGGCACGACAAAGGCCATGGCCACCTGACCCTTGAGGCTGTCGGCAACGCCGACCACCGCCACCTCGGCCACACCCGCGTGGCCGGAAATGCTTTCCTCAATTTCGCGCGTTCCCAGCCGGTGGCCGGCGACGTTGATCACGTCGTCGGTGCGGCCCAGGATGAAGTAATAACCGTCCTCGTCGCGAATGCCCCAGTCAAAGGTGCTGTAGACCATCTTGCCGGGCACACTGTTCCAGTAGGTGTTGACAAAGCGTGCGTCGTCCTTCCACACGGTTTGCATAAAGCCGGGCGGCGTCGGCCCCTCCAGCACGACCACCCCTTTTTGATTCGGCTGGGTCAGCTCTTCCCCGGTGGACTCGTGCAGAAGCTTGACGCGGTAGCCGTACATCGGGATGCCCGGGCTGCCGAACTTGCTGGGTTTTTTCTCGACGCCGTTGGCAATGGTCAAAATCGGCCAGCCGCTTTCGGTCTGCCAGTAGTTGTCGATGATGGGCACATTCAAGCCCTCGCTGATCCACCGCGCGGTTGGCTCATCCAGCGGCTCGCCCGCCAGGTACAGCGCACGCAGGCTGGACAGGTCATATTTTTTCAGCAGCGCCGGGTCCTGCTTTTTCAGCACCCGCACCGCCGTCGGTGCGCTGAACATCGCGGTAACCTTGTACTTTTCGACCAGGCGCCACCAAATGCCGCCATCAGGCTGCTTGTCCAGACCCTGCGTCGGCAGGCCTTCGTACATCAGGGTTGCCATACCGGCAATCAGCGGGCCATAGACGATGTAGCTGTGACCCACCACCCAGCCAATGTCGCTGGTGGAAAAATAAGTTTCACCGGCACGGCCATCAAAAATGTGTTTCATGCTGGCCGCCAGCGCCACCGCGTATCCGCCAGTGTCACGCTGCACGCCTTTGGGTTTGCCGGTGGTGCCGCTGGTGTAGATGGTGTAGCTGATGTCGGTCGAATCCAGCCATTCACACGCAACTTGGGCATCGAAGTGTTTTTTGCGCAGTTCAGTCCACAGCTGGTCGCGTCCGGCGACCAGGGCCATCGGCGAAAGCTGGCGGTCGGCCAGCAGCACCGCGTCGGGCTTGTGGCTGGACAGGTGAATTGCTTCGTCCAGCAACGGTTTGTATGGGACGATCTTGCCCCCGCGTGAACCGGCGTCGGCACTGACAATGACCTTGGGCGTCGCGTCTTCAATGCGCAGCGCCAGCGAGCCGCTGGCAAAACCACCGAACACCACGCAGTGAATCGCACCCAGGCGGGCGCAGGCCAGCATCGCAAACGCCGCCTCGGCAATCATGGGCATGTAAATCAATACCCGGTCGCCCTTTTGCACACCCAGTGCTTGCAGGCTGGCCGCCATGCGCTGCACCTCCCGTTGCAGCTCGGAAAAGCTGTAAACTTTTTCGACCCCTGTTTCGGTCGACACGCAAATCAGCGCAGGCTGGTCGGGGCGGTCTTTCAGATGCCGGTCCACCGCGTTGTGGCACAAATTGGTTTTTCCGCCTTCAATCCTGTGCACAAAGGGCGGGTT
>JBKJZS010000608.1:0-2053 GCA_046714915.1 Polaromonas sp.
GGATCTGTAAAAAGCGATTAAAGCGCTAACAGGATCACAAAAGAGCGACCGAAGTTGCTATGAAATTAATAGCTAACTACGAAGTATTTGTATGGGTTTGTGTGGTTTTTCTTTCAAATACGTTGGCTGGACGGGCGGTTTGGCTATCCCAAGGCATGACCTGACCCCTTCATTTGTACAAGGAGCTTTGGTGGAATTCTCTCAGCCTCAAGGCCTCGCCCATGCACGCTGACAGTTCTGTCTGGTGGAGTCTGGCGCAGTCGGCAGCGCGGCTGATGCGCATGGCCGTGGTGGTGCTTGCGACCGGCCTGTCGGGCTGCAGCGAGTCACCGAGCCCCGACCTGAAGCGGCTCTATCAGCTCGGCACCACCGACGCCGAAGCTGCGCCGGTGATCCTGATCCCGGGTGCCTTTGGCACCCGCTTGCGCGACCGGGCCAGCGGCGAAGAAATTTGGCCCGGACCTTGGTGGCGCATTCTGTTCTCGTCTTACCCGGACTTGGCCCTTGAAATAGATCCGACAACGAATACGCCACGACCTTCGAGGCTGGAAGCTTCGGGCATTGCGGATCGGGCGCTGAGGCGCGACTTTTACCGCCCAATTTTAAGAACGTTGACGCAATTTGGCGGTTATGCGCGCGCCCTGCCCGGGACACCGGCGCGCAAGGGGGAACGCCGCTACTACATCCTTTCCTACGACTGGCGTCAAGACACCTTGGTCAGCGTGCGGGAGCTGGATCGCTTGATTGAGGCCGTGCGCCGTGATTACGGCGATCCGACCTTACGCGTCGATGTGGTGGCGCACAGCATGGGTGGCTTGATCGCGCGCTACTACCTGCGTTATGGCACCCGCGAGGTGCTGGACGGTGCGCCCCAGCAGGTCACCATGGAGGGAGCGGGCCGGGTACGCAAACTGGTGCTATTGGGCACCCCCAACCTGGGTTCGGTGAGCTCACTGCACGCTTTCATCCGGGGCGAAAAGATCGGTTGGAGCCGTATTTCTCCGCAAACGCTGGCCACCTTTCCCAGCGGCTACCAGCTATTTCCCCACCCGCTCAACAACTGGCTGGTGGATATTGAGGGCAAGCCTCGCCACGACGACTTGTTTGACCCCAGAACCTGGCAGCGCATGGCCTGGTCGGTCTACGAGCCCACTCTGGCCGTGGTTGCCGACGGGCCGGCGATGCAGCAGTATTTCGTCTATCAGCTGGAGCGTGCACGCCGTTTGGCATGGATGCTGTCCGTCGCCGAACCGGTGTCCCCGATCCGCTACATACTCTTTGGCGGTGGCTGCCACATGACGCCAGCACGACTGCTGGTAGAACAGATCCATGGACGCGATACGGTGCGACTCACGCCCTCAGACATTGCAGCGCCCCGGCCCGGTGTGCGCTACGACGAGTTGATGATCGAACCCGGTGACGGGCGCGTCACCAAGCCGTCTTTGTTGGCACGCGAGACCCTGGACCCAGGCGCGCCGCAGAACGAGGATAGCTTTCTACCAATCGCTTATGCTTTTTTCTTGTGTGAAGACCACGCCTTCCTGACCGCCAACATCAACTTTCAAGACAACCTGCTCAACGCACTTTTGTCACGTCCACCGCCCCCCGAGGGCAAATAACGGGGTCGTGCCCGGTGGCGCATTAAAACCCAAGGCACTATGAAATTAAGAGCTGATTGCGCAGCAGGCGTATGGCCTTGCGTGGCCTCTCATTCAAATCAACGGCGAGAACTGAGGGTTGAAATGTGGCCAGGCGGGTCCGGCCTCGTTTTGGTGCGACTGGCGGCTGCAATGCACCATCTGAGCTCCCAACTTCTCAGTACTGCAATTTCAGCACCCGGCTGAATCGCATCGCCACCCGGAGGGAGCGGATGAGAACAACGCCACTCGGCGTTGCACTCCCAGCCCGGACACCCACTCTTGGCGCCGTCGCGCGCCTTCGTGGGCGCTGTTATTACCCCGTTCGCATTTTCAAAAATAGCGTTAAGGCTACGCTGAACAAGTACCGTCAAAACGTCGGCCAAGGCTGATGACAGTGCGATTTCTTGAAAACG
>JBKJZS010000609.1:0-2059 GCA_046714915.1 Polaromonas sp.
GAGCTGAATCTTGGCGAGCTGACAGACCGTTTTACCCAATCCGACCCGGCTCTCGGGGGTCGGGGGTAAGCCTGTTCAAAGAGTGAAGCGCCTGCCCGGCAGGAGGCAGCAAGAACTAGTTTTTGGCCGACGCAGCCATTTGTAGGACGGTGGCATAGCCGGGCTGCACCTCCATGCGGGCCGTCACGCCCCCGGACTGCCGCGCCTTGAGCAAATGCCTGAACTTGATGCGCCCGTATACCATCTCTTCAATACAGCTGTGCGGTTATGAATTTCTTGAAAAAATGTCAACATGCATAACCATTTAGTCCGGATAAAGGCGCTGCCCAGGCACAGCATTGCCAAGCCTTCCTGCAAAAACCTTCTCGGAGACCCCATGGACGCAACCCCTGCCACCTACAGCCTGTCAGCGCGAGACTGGTCCGCCCATCCCACGCATATTGATCCCGGCTACAAATCCACGCTGCTGCGCGGTCCGACCCGCGCCCTGCTGCCGATCAAACAGTCACTGACAGAACTGAATGCGCCGATATACGGCGCGGACGACCTGGGGCCGCTGGATCATGACCTGACCAGAAACGCTGTCAAAAATGGTGCGCCACTGGGCGAACGCATCATCGTCACCGGCCGTGTGAGCGACGAAGATGGGCGTCCGGTCAAAAACACGCTGGTCGAAGTCTGGCAGGCGAATGCGGCCGGCCGTTATGTGCACAAGGCCGACCAGCACAACGCGCCGCTGGACCCGAACTTCCTGGGTGCAGGGCGTTGCATGACCGACTCGGACGGCCGCTACAAATTTCTGAGCATCAAGCCCGGCGCTTATCCCTGGGGCAACCACCCCTACGCCTGGCGCCCTAATCACATTCATTTTTCCCTGTTTGGCGGCTACTTTGCCAGCCGCCTGGTCACCCAAATGTATTTCCCCGGCGACCCGCTACTGCCCTACGACCCGATGTACAGGGGCGCGCCCGAGAAGACGCGGGACTTGATGGTTTCCCGGTTCAGCCTGGACGTCACCGAAGCCGATTTTGCGCTGGGTTATGTGTTTGACATCGTGCTGCGCGGCCCGCAGGCCACGCGTTTCGAATAGGCAGGGACACGATCATGACCCCACTCAAACAAACCCCCTCGCAAACCGTCGGTCCCTTTTTCGCCTACGGCCTCACGCCCACGCAATACGGTTACGACCTCAAAAGCCTGTTCACCCCGGTGTTGGCCCAGCCGCACGCGCAGGGCGAACACATCCGCATCACCGGTCAGGTGTTTGACGGCGCAGACCAGTCCATCGTGGACGCCATCGTCGAAATTTGCCAGGTCGACGCCCACGGCCAAGCCATCACCTCGGTGGCTGAGTCGCAAGCCAAAGGTTTCACCGGTTTTGGCCGCTGCGGCACCGGTACTTTGCCCCAAAACCACTATGTATTTGAAACTGTCAAACCCGGCGTAGCTGCCGCAGGACAAGCCCCGTTCATCAACGTCTGCGTGACCATGCGCGGGCTGCTCGTCCACACCTTCAGCCGCATTTACTTTGAGGATGAAGCGGCGGCCAACAGCCAGGATGGGGTGCTGGTCAGCGTACCTGAAGCGCGGCGCGCTACCCTGGTAGCCAAGCGCGAGACGACTGGTACGGGGCCGGTGTACCGCTTTGACATTCACATGCAGGGCGACAAAGAGACGGTGTTCTTCGATCTTTGAGCGCGCCTTTGGTGATCCGAAACGGTCGGGTTCAAATCTGAAGCAAGACCTTGAACCATTTAGGCGTGAAGAAAAAACCACCCACCCAATCACCCGGCCAGGACAGTCGCAGGCTGCGCACGCGGCTGTCTGTACGCGATCTGCCCAGCCTCAGTCGGCACACGCCCTGATTGAACTGCTGGCCAGCGCAGAGACTGCGGCACTGCGCCTGGCATGCGGGTTTGAACAGTAGCGGAGCGGTAGGCCAGCCATGCGCGCTACGCCAAATTCAAGCCCTTGGGAAAAGTTCGCGCTGGTCGAACTGGCGCCTGATCTGGGCGTTAAAAATTTCACGGTTGAAAGTGAAATGTGGTTTTTCGAATTT
>JBKJZS010000610.1:0-4212 GCA_046714915.1 Polaromonas sp.
GTGTTTAATCATGGTTCAGCGCTGAGCCTGGATCGCACATAAATCAGGGCAAAACCAATCGCCGCCACAATAGCGCCGGCGGCCACCATGGACCAGCCGATGGCATCGTCGGTGCGCTGTACCGACAGGCCCAGGACCAATGACAGCAGTCCGCCATAAATCAGAATCCAGGTCAGACCCTGCAAGCGCGCCAAAAATTTGTTGGCGACGGGGTCGGATGATGGCTTGAAAAAAGCCATTAAAAGGCATCCTCGGGCAGATCGGCGCAAGTCACGTCTCGCGCTTCAACAACTTTGAGCCAGGCATCGATTTTGGGCAACTCGTAAAGATAAAAATAGCGCGTGGCGCCGAGTCTTCCTGCGGTAGCAGCTGTTGATTTTGCAGCGTCTGTCGCCAGGGCGGCAAGCGCCACATCCAGCCAGATCCAGGCCAGCACGGTGTGACCGAAGCCCTGCATGTAAGGCACGGCATTGGCCAGCGCAGCGGTCGGGTTGCCAGTCGCCCAGGCTGCTTTGGTGGTCGCGTCGACCCGCTGCAATGCTTGGGCCAGCGCGTGCGCATAGTCGGCCAACTCACGCACCGCTTCGGCGCGCTCAATGGTTGCATGGATGCGGGCTGACAGTAAGGCCAGGCCTTTGCCGCCCTCCATGAGGACCTTGCGGCCCAGCAGGTCAGCCGCCTGGATACCGTGCGTGCCTTCGTGGATCATGTTCAGGCGGTTGTCGCGCCAGTACTGCTCGACCGGAAAGTCGCGCGTGTAGCCATAGCCGCCATGAATCTGGATCGCCAGCGAATTGGCTTCCAGGCACCATTCGCTGGGCCAGCTCTTGGCAATCGGTGTCAGCACTTCCAGCAGCAGGCGGGCGTCGTCGGCAGGCTGCGCCTCGGCCGTGTGCTGCTCGTCCACCAGACGGGCGCAATACAACTCCAGCGCCAGCGCGCCTTCGCAGTAAGCTTTTTGCGCCAGCAGCATGCGTTTGACGTCGGCGTGTTCGATGATGCGGATCTGCGGCTGAGCCGGGTCCTTGCCGCCAAGCCCCCCGGCGCCTGCGCCGGGTCCCCGTACCAGGCGGCCCTGAGTCCGGCTCCGGGCATAGTCGAGCGAGGCGTGGTAGCCGGCCATGCCCAGCATGGTGGCCGCCATGCCGCCACCAATGCGCGCCTCGTTCATCATGTGGAACATGCAACGCAAGCCTTGGTGCGGCTGGCCCACCAGATAGCCGACAGCGCCCGCGCCATCGCCAAACGGCCCGCCGGCCTCACCCGGGACGGGATACTTGCCCTCGCCAAAGTTCAGCAGCGTGTTGGTGGTGCCGCGCCAGCCCAGCTTGTGGTTCAGGCCTGCCAATGCCACATCGTTACGCACACCGGTCAGCTGACCATCGGTGTCCACCATTTTCTTGGGCACGATAAATAGCGAAATACCGCGCGTGCCGGCAATCAGTTTTCCGTCCGGTCCCGGGATCTTGGCCAGCACCAGGTGAATGATGTTCTCGGTCAACTCATGCTCACCGGCCGAAATCCACATCTTGTTGCCCTTGAGGCGGTAACGCGGCCCCAGCGGGTCGGCTTCGAAATCGGCGCCATCGGGCACAGCGCGCGTTGTGACATCGCTGAGCGACGAACCCGCTTGCGGCTCACTCAAACACATGGTGCCGGAAAAGCGCCCGGAAAATTCGTTCTTCGCGAACACGCTTTTTTGGGCGTCGGTGCCGTGCACCATCAACAGGTTGGCATTACCGGTGGTCAGCATGCCCGAACCGATGCTGACCGAGGCCATCGCAAAAAAGGCATTGGCGGCGGCTTCCACCGTGTAAGGCAGCTGCATGCCGCCCATCTCATAGTCCTGCGCCGCGCTAAGCATGCCCGAAGCCGCGTAAGCTTTTTGGGCATCGTGCGTGGCCTGCGGCAGGATGACTTTTTCGCCGTCGAAGTGCGGCTCCTGCGTATCGACCGTGCGGTTGAACGGCGCGTATTTTTCGCGGGCGATGCGTTCGCAGGTGTCGAACACCGCGTCAAAGGTCTCGCGCGAGTGGTCGGCAAAACGCTCGCGCTGGTTCAGCGATTCAGCGTTGAGCCACTGGTAGAGCAGGAAATCGAGCGTGGGGCGAAGGGACATAAATAGGTTTCCCGGAGCTGTCATTGCGGGCTTGGGCCCCAATCTATTTCACGTTGACCCGCGACTCGGCCGACCCGACGTGGATCCCGGATCAAGTCCGGGATGACAAAATCACAAGACTTCGAAAACACCGGCCGCGCCCATGCCGCCACCAATACACATGGTCACGCAGACGCGCTTGGCACCCCGGCGCTTGCCTTCGATAAGCGCATGGCCTGTCAGGCGCTGTCCCGTCACGCCGTAGGGATGGCCGACTGCAATCGCACCGCCATTGACATTAAGTTTGTCCAGGGGAATGCCCAGTTTGTCAGCGCAGTAGAGCACCTGCACGGCAAAGGCTTCGTTGAGCTCCCACAGATCGATGTCGCTGACCTTCAGGCCCAGGCGCGCGAGCACCTTGGGGATGGCGTAGACCGGGCCGATGCCCATTTCATCGGGCTCGCAGCCCGCAACCGCAAACCCGAGGAAGCGGCCCAGTGGCTTCAAACCTTTTTTCCCGGCCACTTTTTCATCCATCATCACCACGGCGCCGCCGCCGTCGGAGAACTGGCTGGCATTTCCGGCCGAGATCACACCCCCCGGAATGGCTGGCTTGATGCCGCTGATGCCTTCCTTGGTCGTGCCTGCACGAATGCCTTCGTCCTTGCTCACAGTGACCTGTTTCGTCGTCAAACCCATCACCGGATCAGCCACACCTGCGGTAACGGTGATCGGTGCAATCTCGGCCTCAAACAGCCCGGCGGCCAGCGCGGCCGTGGCCTTTTGCTGGCTCAAAGCGCCGTACTCGTCCATGCGATCGCGCGAGATGTTGTAGCGTTTGGCCACCTGCTCGGCGGTTTGCAGCATGTTCCAGTAAATTTCGGGCTTGTTTTTAGACAGCCAGTCTTCGCGCAACATGTGGGTGTTGGCCTCCTGTTGCACGCAGGAAATGCTCTCCACGCCCCCGGCGACGTAAATGTCGGCTTCGCCAGCAATGATGCGCTGGGCAGCCAGGGCGATGGTTTGCAGGCCTGAGGAGCAAAAACGATTGACCGTCATGCCCGAGACAGTGATCGGGCAGCCGGCGCGCAGGGCAATCTGGCGCGCAATGTTGGAACCGGTGGCCCCCTCGGGTGTGGCGCAACCGATGATCACGTCCTCGACTTCGGCCGCCTCGATGCCGGCGCGTTTGATCGCATGCTCGACCGCATGGCCGCCCAGGGTGGCGCCGTGGGTCATGTTGAAAGAGCCTTTCCAGCTTTTGGCCAGGGGTGTGCGAGCGGTTGAAACAATCAGGGCTGAGGTCATGGGAATCTCCGGAAATTAGTTGAAAGTCTTGCCTTCTGCGGCGAGTTTGGCCAGCAACGGCGCCGGTTGCCAGAACTTCGCGTCGTCCAGCGGGTTCTGTGCAAAACGCTTCATGCTCTGCACCACGTTGAACAAGCCCACCTGATCGGCGTACAGCATGGGGCCGCCGCGATGCATGGGGAAGCCGTAGCCCGTCAGGTACACCATATCGATGTCGCTCGCCTTGGACGCAATGCCCTCTTCCAGGATGTGCGCTGCTTCATTGACCATGGCATAGACCAGTCGCTGTACGATCTCTTCGTCGGAAATCTTGCGCGGCGTCACGCCGATGTCTTTGCGGTGTTTGTCGATCATGTCGACGACCACCTGGGAAGGGATGGCATCGCGCTTGCCCGGCACGTAGTCGTACCAGCCCACGCCGGTTTTTTGCCCATAGCGGCCCATTTCGCAGAGCAGGTCCGCAGTCTTGCTGTATTTAAGGTCAGGCTTTTCGGTGTAGCGGCGCTTGCGGATGGCCCAGCCAATGTCGTTGCCGGCCAGGTCGCCCATCCGGAAAGGACCCATCGCAAAACCAAACTTCTCAACCGCCTTGTCGACCTGCGCCGGGGTGCAGCCTTCTTCCAGGAGAAAACCGGCCTGGCGGCTGTATTGCTCGATCATGCGGTTGCCGATGAAACCGTCGCACACGCCTGAGACAACGGACGTTTTCCTTATCTTTTTGCCCAGTGCCATCACGGTGGCCAGCACGTCCTTGGCGGTTTTCTCGGCGCGCACAACTTCCAGCAGTTTCATGACGTTGGCGGGGG
>JBKJZS010000611.1:0-6730 GCA_046714915.1 Polaromonas sp.
GTTGTTGACCGGACAGCCGCTGGTGCAAAACGGTGTGCCGCAGTCCATGCAGCGCGCCGCCTGCTTGTTGGCCTGTGCATCGTCCAGCCCAATCACAAACTCTTTGTAGTTTTTCAAACGCTCGGGCACAGGTTTGTAACCCTCCTCGATGCGCTCGTAATCCATGAAACCAGTGACTTTTCCCATGTGGTTGCTCCAGATACTTTTTGGTTCACGCCGCGGCGATGGCGGTTTTTTCACCCGCCGTTTTGCCTGTTGCTTTGGCCGCTGTAACAGTGTCCGATTTTTTGGCGGCTATCTCGCCCAGCGCACGCTTGTACTCCAGCGGGAACACCTTGATGAATTTGCCGCGCGCTTCCGCCCAGTTGTCCAGCAACTCGCGAGCACGTTTGCTGCCGGTCCAACGGTTGTGGTCTTCGAGCAGTTTTCTCAGCTGCGCTTCGTCCGTCTTGCCACCGTGCCAGAGGCCGTGGTCGGCACCGGCTTCCTGCTGGGCCACTGGCTGGACCTTCTCCAGCGACACCATGGCCGTGTTGCAGCGTTTGGCAAACTGGCCATCTTCGTCGTAGACATAGGCGACGCCGCCGCTCATGCCGGCCGCAAAATTTCGCCCGGTTTTTCCCAGCACCGCCACCGTGCCGCCAGTCATGTACTCGCAGCCGTGGTCGCCGGTGCCTTCCACCACCGCCGTGGCGCCGGACAGGCGCACGGCAAAACGTTCGCCCGCAACGCCGCTGAAGAAGGCCTCGCCGGTGGTCGCGCCGTAAAGAACGGTATTGCCGACGATGGTATTTTTAACGGCCTCACCGCGAAAATAAATGCTGGGTCGCACGACGATGCGACCACCGGAGAGTCCCTTGCCGGTGTAGTCATTGGCGTCGCCAATCAGGTACAGGGTAATGCCTTTGGCGAGAAAAGCGCCAAATGACTGGCCGCCCGTGCCTTCGAGCTGGATGCGCAGGGTGTCGTCCGGCAGCCCCTCTGGATGGCGCCGCGTCAGCTCGCCCGAGAGCATGGCGCCCACGGTGCGGTTGACGTTGCGCGCGACCTCGATGAACTGGACTTTTTCTCCCTTTTCGAGTGCGGCCTTCGATTTTTCAATCAGACGCACGTCCAGCGCTTTCTCCAGCGCATGATCCTGCGCCATCACATGCCGGCGCGGCACGTCGGCCGGCACGCTGGGCTGGTAGAAGAGCCGCGAGAAATCTAGGCCGCTGGCCTTCCAGTGTTCAATGCCCTTCTGGGTGTCAAGCAGGTCGGCGCGGCCAATCAGGTCATCAAACTTGCGAATACCCAACTGTGCCATCAGTTGCCGTGCCTCTTCGGCGACAAAGAAAAAGTAGTTGACGACATGCTCGGGCTTGCCCGAGAACTTCTGGCGCAGCACCGGGTCCTGCGTCGCCACACCGACCGGGCAGGTGTTGAGGTGGCATTTACGCATCATGATGCAGCCTTCGACCACCAGCGGCGCGGTGGCAAAACCAAACTCGTCCGCCCCCAGCAGCGCACCAATGACGACATCGCGGCCGGTCTTCATCTGGCCGTCGGCCTGCACCCGGATGCGGCCGCGCAGGCGGTTCAGCACCAGCGTCTGCTGCGTTTCGGCCAGACCAATTTCCCAGGGCGAGCCGGCGTGCTTGATCGACGACCAGGGCGAGGCGCCGGTGCCGCCGTCATGACCGGCAATCACCACATGGTCGGACTTGGCTTTGGCCACGCCGGCAGCAATCGTTCCCACGCCGACTTCGCTGACCAGCTTGACGCTGATACTGGCGCGCGGGTTGACGTTCTTCAGGTCGTGGATCAGCTGCGCCAGGTCTTCGATGGAATAAATGTCATGGTGTGGCGGCGGTGAAATCAGGCCGACACCGGGGACTGAATAACGCAACTGGCCGATGTACTCGCTGACCTTGCCGCCGGGCAATTGTCCGCCTTCGCCGGGCTTGGCGCCTTGCGCCATCTTGATCTGGATCTGGTCGGCAGACACCAGGTACTCGGCCGTGACACCAAAGCGGCCGGAGGCGACCTGTTTGATGCGGGAGCGCAGAGAATCGCCGTCCTGCAGTGGCAGGTCGACTTCCACCACGCCCTCGCCGATCACGCTCTTGAGCGTGGCGCCCTGCCTGATCGGAATGCCTTTTAGCTCCTGGCGGTAGCGATTCGGGTCTTCGCCACCCTCACCGGTGTTGCTCTTGCCGCCGATGCGGTTCATCGCAACCGCCAGTGTGGCATGGGCTTCAGTACTGATGGAGCCGAGCGACATGGCTCCGGTGGCAAAGCGTTTGACGATTTCTTTGGCTGGTTCGACTTCATCAATCGGGATGGCCTTGGACGGATCGAGCCTGAACTCGAACAGGCCGCGCAAGGTCATGTGGCGGCTGTTCTGGTCGTTGATGAGCTGGGCGTATTCTTTGTAGGTGTTCCAGTTGTTCGCACGCGTGGCGTGCTGCAGCTTGGCAATCGCGTCGGGCGTCCACATATGGTCTTCGCCGCGCACGCGCCAGGCGTACTCGCCGCCAGCGTCCAGCATATGGGCCAACACCGGGTCGTTACTGAACGCGGCCTTGTGCATGCGCAGCGCTTCTTCCGCAATCTCGAACACACCCATGCCTTCAACCTGGCTGGCGGTGCCGGTAAAAAACTTGTCAATAGTGGCGCGACTCAATCCGATCACCTCGAACAGCTGCGCGCCGCAGTAGCTCATGTAGGTGGACACGCCCATTTTGGACATGATCTTGGACAGCCCTTTGCCGACTGCCTTGATGTAGGTGTAGACCGCCTTGTCCGTGCTCAAGTCGCCCGGCAGGTTTTTTGACAATTCGGCCAGTGTTTCCATCGCCAGGTAGGGGTGCACGGCTTCGGCACCATAGCCGGCAAGCACCGCAAAGTGGTGCACTTCGCGGGCCGAGCCGGTTTCCACCACCAGGCCTGCCGTGGTGCGCAGGCCTTCCTTGACCAGGTGCTGGTGGATGGCCGACAGCGCCAGCACGGCCGGAATGGCGACCTGCGTGGGACTGATGCCGCGGTCGCTGATGATCAGAATGTTTTTGCCGCTCTTGATTGCATCGACCGCTTCTGCACACAGCGAAGCAAGCTTGGCTTCCACCCCTTCGTGACCCCAGGCCAGCGGGTAGGTGATGTCCAGCGTGTAGCTTCTGAACTTGCCCTGGGTATGCGCTTCGATATCGCGCAGCTTTTGCATGTCGGCGACGGTGAGCACCGGCTGACTGACCTCCAGCCGCATCGGCGGGTTGACCTGGTTGATATCGAGCAGGTTGGGTTTGGGGCCCACAAATGACACCAGCGACATCACGATTGCCTCGCGAATCGGGTCGATCGGCGGGTTGGTGACCTGCGCAAACAGCTGCTTGAAGTAGTTGTAAAGCGACTTGTTTTTGTTCGACAACACGGCCAGCGGGCTGTCGTTACCCATGGACCCGGTGCCTTCCTCGCCATTGACGGCCATCGGCGACATCAGGAACTTGATGTCTTCCTGGGTGTAGCCAAACGCCTGCTGGCGGTCGAGCAGCGAGGGCGACTCGTTCAGGCCCGAGCTCGAAGCTGACGTGGCGCTCGCTTCGTCAGCGCCCATCCTCAGGCCATCGGTCGGCGCGGGCACCGTCGTAGTCTGCACATCATCAAGCCGGATACGCAGATTTTCAATCCATTGCTTGTAGGGCTTGCTGTGGGCCAGCGTGGCCTTGATCTCTTCGTCGTCGATCATGCGGCCTTGCTCCAGATCGATCAGAAACATTTTGCCGGGTTGCAAGCGCCATTTGCGCACGATTTTGTTTTCCGGAATCGGCAGCACGCCGGATTCGGACGCCATGATGACCAGGTCGTCGTCGGTCACGCAGTACCTTGAAGGACGCAAGCCGTTGCGGTCCAGCGTGGCGCCAATCTGCCGGCCATCGGTGAAGACAATCGACGCCGGGCCGTCCCACGGCTCCAGCATGGCGGCATGGTATTCATAAAAGGCCTTGCGGCGTTCATCCATCGTGGTGTGCTGCTCCCAGGGTTCGGGGATCATCATCATCACGGCCTGGCTGATTGGATAGCCGGCCATGGTCAGCAGTTCGAGGCAGTTGTCAAAGGTCGCGGTGTCGGACTGGTCGGCAAAACTGATCGGGTAGAGCTTTTGCAGATCGGCCCCCAGCACCGGCGAGGACATCACGCCTTCACGCGCCTTCATCCAGTTGTAGTTGCCTTTGACGGTGTTGATCTCGCCGTTGTGGGCGACATAACGGTAAGGGTGGGCCAGCGGCCACTCGGGGAAGGTGTTGGTCGAAAAACGCTGGTGCACCAGGCCCAGCGCCGACACGCAGCGCGGATCCTGCAGGTCCAGGTAGTAGGTGCCGACCTGGTTGGCCAGCAGCAGGCCTTTGTAGACCACGGTGCGGCTGGACATGCTGGGTACGTAATATTCCTTGCTGTGCGTCAGCTTCAGACGCTGGATCGCGGCGCTGGCGGTTTTGCGGATCACATACAGCTTGCGTTCCAGCGCGTCCTGCACGATCACGTCATTGCCGCGGCCTATGAAAATCTGGCGCAGGATGGGTTCTTTCTCGCGCACCGTTGGCGACATTGGCATGTCGCGGTTGACCGGCACATCGCGCCAACCCAGCAAGGCCTGGCCTTCCACGCGTACGGCACGCTCGAGCGCCTGCTCGCAGGCCAGGCGGGAGGCATGCTCTTTCGGCAAAAACACCATGCCAACGCCGTACTCGCCGGGCGGCGGGAGGCTCACACCCTGCTTGCTCATTTCTTCGCGGTAGAGTGCGTCGGGCAGCTGGATCAGGATACCGGCACCGTCGCCCATCAATTTGTCAGCACCGACCGCACCGCGGTGGTCCAGGTTTTCAAGAATCTTCAGCCCCTGCTGGACGATGGCATGGCTTTTGTGGCCCTTGATGTGCGCTACAAAACCAACGCCGCAAGCGTCATGCTCGTGGGCACCAGCGTACAAACCGTGTTGTTCAGCGTGTTTGATTTCAGCATCAATCGTCATGGCAGTTTCCTTAGCGAGGGCCTGAAGGATAGTGCACCGCAACAATCTTGCCAAGTACTTTAATCGCTTTAATCGGGGTCAGATTCTAATTAATCACAGCCTGATTTATTCATGGATTAATTAGGGACAAATCAAATTTCCGCGGTACTTTGATGACATGCTTTGATGACATGCATGGCGGGCGAAAAAGTACGTGGGTCAGCCCTTTGTTTTGAGTTTAGGTAATGTCGGCCGTCCCGCCTGGCCTTTCACCACACGCCGGTCGGTGCGCTTTTGCAGTTCAGTCACAAAGCTCTCTTCACCCAGCGCCCAGCCATTCAAGGCGGAGCGCGTCAGGTCAGCCTGTTGCGCAGGGGTTATGCCAGCACGCACCAGATCGGCATAAGCCGCCTCGCGCGCAAAAGGCGTGTTGCCCATAGCCCAAAACAATGAGTGAGGACTAACAATTTTTTCGTCGCGCTGCCCGATGTAATGGCCGTGGCTCGACCAGGGGTAGTCTTTGGCCTCCCGCACCATCCCCGCCCGCACCGGGTTCAGGTCGATATAGGCCATGCAGGTCAGCAGGTAGCGGTCGGTCTGAATCAGCGTCGAGCGGTAACGCCCTTCCCACAAGGTGCCGCTCCGGCCCTGGCTGTCATTGAAGTAACGCACATAGCGACGCCCCGCCGCCTGCATCATCAACGGCAAGCCGTCGTCCGTTTCCGGGGAGGCGAGCAGGTGAAAGTGATTGCTCATCAAGACATAAGCGTGCACCGCCACGCCGAATTTCTGCGCGTTTTCATGCAGCAATGCCAGAAGTGTTTCGTAGTCAGCCACCGATGCAAAGATGGCCTGCCGATTGTTGCCGCGCTGAATGATGTGATGCGGGTAGCCGGGAACGGTCAGACGGGGGAGACGGGCCATGGGTTCATGCTATTTTTTGGATTAGGTAATTTTACTCTGACCCCAATTAACCCCGCTCCCCATTCCCAAGCGGTTGGTCAGCATGGCATCGGCGGTGCCGGACAACGATAGCGATGATTGTGCCTGGGCAGCTGCGGACAAGCCGAGAATTGCGAGATGGCGTCCAGCTCGCCCACGCGGCCCGGCAGCTGGTCAGCGCTATCTGGAATCAGGCCGATGCCCAGGCCGCTGGCGATCATGCGGCACTTGGCATCCAACCCGATGACCTGGATGCGCAAACGGATCGTCTTGCCCGCGTTGGCGGCGATGCAGCGCACCAGCAGGTGAACGCTGCTGTGTTTGTGCGGGCCCCGATCGGCAGATTCGGGGTGCGGATGCCGATGTCGGCATCGCCCTCCTGCACGGGCAGGCCGCCGTTGTCCAAGTCAGGATGCCTGTGCGGGCAGGCTCCATTGCGCGGCGTCGGCGCCCAGGCGGTTCGGCGGCCGGGGAGGACGGACGGCTTGCAAGGGACTGCGCAGGTGGCGTGTCCGCCCGAGCGGGCCCTGCAGTTCCATGGTCCACGGCGCCAGTTGGTCGGCGGTGAACTCATGCGGTGCGCGCGTCCAGTCGTCCCGCGGCACCTGTCCCATGTCGGTGAGCCAGCGCGTCACGCGGGCCAGGGAAGTGCTGACCGCCCACGTGCCACCCTCCTGCGAACGCCGGCGCAGCGCAGCGCAGATGGCGACGGCCAGGATGCCGCCGGCAAGGTAGTCGAGCGCCTGCACGGGCATCAGCCGGGGCAGGCTATCCTCGCTGTCCGAGAGCGCCAGTCCCGTC
>JBKJZS010000612.1:0-1620 GCA_046714915.1 Polaromonas sp.
CCTCCGGCGCCATGTGGGTGGACATGCAAGCCACGGGTGTGGACGTGCTGATCTCAGCGCCACAAAAAGGCTGGAGCAGCTCACCCTGCTGCGCCATGGTCATGCTCAGCGAGCGCGCTAGAGCCGCCATCGAAGGCACGACCGGCTCCAGCTTTTCCTGCGATTTAAAGAAGTGGCTGCAGATCATGGAGACGTACGAAAAAGGCGGCCATGCCTACCACGCCACCCTGCCCACCGACGCGCTCACCCATCTGCGCGACGCCATGAAAGAAACGCAGGCCTACGGCTTTGCCAAAGTGAAAACCGAGCAGGAAGCCCTGGGCAGCAAGGTGCGCAAGCTGTTCGAATCCAGAGGCCTGCCAAGCGTTGCCGCTGAAGGCTTCAAGGCCCCCGGCGTCGTGGTCAGCTACACCACCGACCCCGACATCCAGTCTGGCAAAAAGTTTCTTGATCAGGGGCTGCAGACCGCTGCCGGTGTGCCGCTACAGTGCGACGAGGGGGCCGACTTCAAAACCTTCCGCGTCGGCCTGTTCGGGCTGGAAAAGTGGCACCAGACGGACCGCACGGTGGGGCAGTTGGCGGATGCGCTGGACCGGATTGGCTTGGTTGAGCGGGTGGCTGAGGCGATTGCTAGCTGAAGGCGGGGGATATCTTTTTGATGCGGCATTGTAGTTTTATATCATTTTGATATAACTGATTTTTGCCCGTCATCTCGATCAATCCCCAGAGCAATCTGTCGGCAATTCTGGCGGGAAAGCGAAAGATCAGCGCTGCCATGGCGGGGAAATTGGGCGGGTTTTTTGGTATCAGCCCGGCGGTGTTTGTGCCCAGGTGAGCAGCGACTATGGGTTGAAGGCGCCTGTTGCTGAGACGGTTGCCGGCTGATGGCAGGTTGCCCCTTTGCTGAAGAAGGCTTCTTGCGGGGGCCTTTTTTATTTTGGGTTCAATGTCGAAATGCTGGCTCGCCGTTCGTCGCACAGGTGTGACGTTCAACAACTGACAAAAGGACTTTCCCATGAAATACCTCTGCCTCGCCTACTACAACCCCGAAAAATTCGCCGCCATGGCGCCCGCCGACGTGCAGGCCCTGCTGAGCCAGTGCCCGGCCAAAGACGCCGAGCTGAAGAAGACTGGCCGCCTTGTGGTGAGCGCGTCGCTCGAGGGCTCGCAGGCCACCTTCGCCTTGCGCCCACGCGGCGGCAAGCCGCAGGTGACCGACGGCCCCTATGCCGAAGCCAAGGAAATGGTCGGCGGTTTTTTCATCATTGAAGCGGCCGACCGTGACGAGGCGGTGCGGGTGGCTTCGCTGCATCCGGCCGCGACGCTGGGAGAAAGTGTGGGGTGGGCGATTGAGGTGCACCCGATTGGGTTTTTTGAGCAGGCACCGGGAAAGTAAGGGACTCCCGCCCTATCTGCGATTCAAAGAGGCTGCTGTTAATGGTCACGAGCCGTTTCTAAAAGGGTGAGGCTGAGGGCGGCGGACAGCAGGGGCGATTCAACAGGTGGCGCATGGTGTCTCCTTTGTTTTTGGTTCCGGCAGTCTAGTGGACTCTGCGCGACACCCCGGGGCTGGCTCATCTACTGGTTGCGTGAACCATTCGCACTGAGCTTGTCGAAGGG
>JBKJZS010000613.1:0-8581 GCA_046714915.1 Polaromonas sp.
ACGCGGCCATGGTACGCAAAACCGGCGCGATCAAACGCCACTTTTTCTACACCTGCTGCTTTTGCTTTTTCAGCAATGCGCTTGCCAATGGCCTGCGCAGCAGCAACATTTGCACCTTTGCCCGAAGCGCCGAGATCCTTGCGGACTTCGACTTCTGCGGTTGAGGCAGATGCCAGGATTTTGGTCCCGTCGCCAGAAATAACACTGGCGTAGATATGCAAATTGGTGCGATTCACGGTCAGACGGGCAACACCTTGCGTGGCAATGCGAATACGAGTCTGGCGTGAACGACGAAGGCGCTGCTCTTTTTTGGTCAACATGGTGCAGCTCCTTATTTCTTCTTGGTTTCTTTGATCGCGATCTTCTCATCCGTGTAACGGATGCCCTTGCCCTTGTAAGGCTCGGGAGGACGAACCGCGCGAACTTCGGCAGCGATTTGGCCGACGCGTTGACGATCCGCACCTTTAATCACCACCTCAGTAGGAGTAGGTGTTGCAACCTGGATGCCCGCCGGCATATCCATCACCACAGGGTGAGAATAACCAACCGTCAGGTTCAACTTGGCACCTTGGGCCTGGGCCTTGTAACCCACACCGACCAGGCTCAGCTTTTTCTCAAAGCCCTTGGTCACACCAGTCACCATGTTGTTAACGAGCTGACGCATCGTTCCGCTCATGGCGTTGGCTTCCCGCGAGTCATTGGCCGGCACAAATGTCAGCTTGCCGGCATCATTCTTGATGGTGACAAGTGCGTTCTGCGTCAGCGCCAAGGCACCGAGAGCACCCTTGACATTAATCTGGTCATCTTTGATAGCCACGTCCACACCCTGAGGTACGACGACTGGCATTTTTCCTACACGAGACATTTCAGTTACTCCTCAATGCCGCGTTAGGCCACATAGCAAAGCACTTCACCACCGATACCGGTAGCACGCGCCTTACGATCAGTCATCACACCCTTTGGCGTGGTGACAATAGCGACGCCCAGTCCATTCATGACCTGGGGGATGGCGCCGTGGCCTTTGTAGACGCGAAGACCGGGGCGACTGACGCGCTCGATGCGCTCGATCACTGGCCGTCCTGCGTAATACTTCAGGGCGATTTCCAACTGGGGCTTGCCATCGTCGGTTTTGACAGAGAAGCCATCGATATAGCCCTCGTCCTTCAATACCTGCGCAATGGCGACTTTGACTTTTGAAGACGGCACCAGCACAACAGCTTTTTCAACCATTTGTGCATTGCGGATGCGCGTCAGCATGTCGGCAATAGGATCACTCATACTCATTTGTAGCTCTCCTGCTTACCAGCTTGCCTTGGTGATACCCGGGATATCACCAGCAAAAGCCAACTCACGAATCTTGGCGCGAGCCAAGCCGAATTGACGGAATGTACCGCGCGGGCGGCCTGTAATCGCACAGCGGTTGCGCTGGCGGGTCGGGTTCGCATTACGCGGCAGCTTTTGCAGCTCCAGACGGGCCAGGGCACGCTCTTCATCGGAGCGCTTGGCGTCGTTGGACGTTGCTTTGAGTTCTGCGTGTTTCTTCGCAAACTTGGCGACGAGTTTGTCGCGCTTCAGTTCACGTTGCAATAAAGCCTGTTTTGCCATGTCCGCCTCAGTTCTTGAACGGAAAACGGAAGCCGGTGAGAAGTGCCTTGCACTCTTCGTCGTTCTTAGCCGTGGTGGTGATGCTGATATTGAGACCGCGCAGGGCGTCAACCTTGTCGTACTCAATCTCAGGGAAAATGATCTGCTCTTTCACGCCGATGTTGTAGTTGCCACGACCGTCAAAGGCGCGGCCGGAAATACCCCGAAAATCGCGGACGCGGGGCAGAGCCACGGTCACGAAACGGTCCAGGAATTCATACATCTGGACGCCGCGCAGCGTGACCATGCAGCCGATCGGGAGGTCTTCGCGGATCTTGAAACCGGCAATGGCTTTCTTGGCCTTGGTAACAACCGGTCTTTGACCGGCTATTTTGCTCATGTCGCTGACGGCGTGGTCCATGACCTTCTTGTCGGCGACCGCCTCGCTCACACCCATGTTGAGCGTGATCTTGGTGATGCGGGGCACCTGCATGGGCGAGGTGTAACCAAACTTTTCCATCAAGCTCGGAGCGATCTTTTCCCGGTACTGCTGTTGTAAGCGTGCCATTTTTATGCAGCCTTAATTTCGTCGCCACTGGACTTGAAGACGCGCACTTTTTTGCCGTCATCCAGAAGCTTGATGCCAACGCGATCCGCCTTGCCCGTCGCCGCGTTGAAAATCGCGACATTGGATTGGTGAATCGGCATAGTTTTTTCCACAATGCCACCTGTCGTACCCTTGAGCGGATTGGGCTTGGTGTGTTTTTTCACCAGATTAATCCCCTCAACCAATACATAGTCAGCATCTTTGCGCAGCGTGATCTTGCCGCGCTTGCCTTTATCGCGCCCCGCGAGCACGATGATTTCGTCGCCTTTGCGAATTTTGTTCATGGCTTACCTCAAAGAACTTCAGGAGCCAGGGACACGATCTTCATGAACTTTTCGGTGCGCAACTCGCGCGTGACCGGTCCAAAGATGCGGGTACCGATAGGCTCCAGCTTGGCATTGAGCAACACAGCCGCGTTGCCATCGAATTTGACGAGCGAGCCATCACCGCGGCGGATACCCTTGGCGGTGCGAACGACCACAGCACTGTAAACCTCGCCTTTTTTGACGCGGCCACGCGGAGCGGCTTCTTTGATACTCACCTTGATGACGTCACCGACGCTGGCGTACCGGCGCTTGGATCCGCCCAGCACCTTGATGCACATCACGGATTTGGCACCCGTGTTGTCAGCAACATCGAGTTTGGATTGCGTTTGAATCATTTAAATTAGTCCCAACTTGCACCAGCGCGTTTTCCCAATTTTTCAAAAAAAAGGAAGACTTGCCAGTCAGTCTTGGGCCCGTCGTCCACACCACAAACCACTTGCAATGCTTCCGTTAGGCAGAATTCTTAGCTCTTTCAAGCGAAGCCCACGATTATTATCAAATCGGATCGCCTTGTCAACACCCTTGCTCAAAATTCCCTTGTCATGGACGAGATCGCCGCCCTTTATACATAAAATCCGGCGCAGGCCGTTGCCATACATGAACAGGTAGCTATCAATACAGGAGCGTATTCAAATAGTTTGGCAGGCATTCTGGGCACGTCGGGAAGAAAAGTCAGGTCGGAACGGTCAGGTACTGCTCGGCCAGCGTCAGAAAATCAGCAAGCCGGGGATCCGACTGATTTTCCTGCTCCAGTAACTCTGCCACCGCGCTGGCCAGTGATTTGGCGAGTGCGGCGTCCAGAAAAAGAAGCCGGGAGCGGCGTGCCAGCACGTCCTCGACCGTCCTGGCGTACTCGTAGCGCGCCGAAAACCGCACCATCGCCTCGGTCAAGCCACCACCCAGAACCCGGCCAGCCCCCGGCAAGGCAAGAACGGCCGCCGCTTCGCCACCGTAAAGATGCATGCCGGGTACATCGCTGATCTTGTGACCGGACACCTGGGCACCCACCAATTTGAGGTCGGCAGTCACCCCTCCCGGCCGTCTCCCCAACAAGGCAGCGGCAAAACAATTGTCGAGCACGTCTTCGGCCATGGCGCGGTAGGTCGTCCATTTGCCGCCGGTGACCGTAACCAGACCGCTTTTGCTGACCAGCACCGTGTGTTCGCGCGATAGCGCCTGAGTACTGTCGCCATCGTCTTCAGGCGGCTTTACCAGGGGCCGCAGTCCCACCCAGATACTTTTGATATCCGCCGGCTTAGGCGCCTTGCTTAAATAACGCGCCGACTCGCCGAGGATGAAATCAACCTCCTCGCGGAAGGCCAGCGGTTCGCGCGCCAAGTCGTGGCGCGGCGTATCGGTCGTGCCGAGGATGATCTTGCCAAGCCACGGCACAGCAAACAGCACACGCCCGTCAGCGGTTTTGGGGATCAGCAAGGCATGGTCGGTCGGCAAAAATGACCGGTCGACGACGATATGGACTCCTTGACTGGGCGCGACCATTGGTTTGACATCGCGGCCTATGGCCTGGCCATCGAGCAGGCGCAGCTGATCGACCCAGACACCGGCAGCATTCACGATACATTTGGCGCGCAATGTAAGTGGCTGCCCACTTTCTTGGTCGGTGACACGCAGACCAACCAGCTTGCCTTCCTCATGAACGAGGCCCGTGGCGGGGCAATAGTTGACAAGCAGTGCGCCGGCACGAGCCGCGCTGCGCGCCAGCGCCAGTGCCAGGCGTGCATCGTCGAACTGCCCGTCCCAGTATTTGACACCGCCCTTGAGCCCGGCCTGGCGGGCCGTCGGCAGGCAGCGCAGTGTCTCTCCACGAGTCAAAAATTCGGTGGGGCCGAGGCCGGCCTTGCCGGCCAGGGCGTCATATATCTTGAGTCCAACGCCGTAAAACGGTGCCTCCCAGAACTTGTACGACGGCATCACGAACGGCAGGGGCTGCGCCAGATGCGGCGCATTGGCCAGCAGGTGCGTCCGTTCGCGCAGTGCTTCGCGGACCAAGGAAATATTGCCTTGAGCGAGATAACGAACACCACCGTGGACCAGTTTGGTGGCGCGCGACGAGGTGCCTTTGGCAAAGTCGTGCGACTCGACAAGAACAACGGAAAACCCGCGTGCCGCAGCATCGAGCGCGACTCCCAGCCCGGTAGCTCCGCCGCCGATGATCGCAAGGTCGTAGGTATGGCGCGCCTTCAGGCGCTCTAATAGCTCTGCGCGTCGCGTCGGCAGCGGCGGGGATTCAAAAGTCACTGACTCCATTGTTCGTCTCGACGGAAACCCCTGGCAGGTTTCGCTTTCGCCTTTCCGGCTGGCTTGTTGACAAGGGCGCGCGGACCGCCGCGGTCCGCACCTCTACGTCGGCACCATCGACGCACACCTTGCCCGAGCTCGGCACGTCGAGGCCGGCCATGATGCGCATCAGGCTGGTTTTGCCAGCCTGCGTGGCACCCAGCAGCACCGTAACCTCACCCGGCCGTGGCGCGACGGTCATGTCGTAGAGCCAAGGTTCGGCCCCCACTTTTTTGCTGATGCCGTCCAATAAAAGCTGCATCACGCGGCTTTCCGTGCGCATGCTGGCGGCTCGACCAGCTGAATGATTGCGTGCAAGGTTGTTCTGCCAAAGTTCGTAAGTTTTCTATTTTTATTCCTTTCTACGCGTTTTTGATGCATGTTTTCCCTGATTTGTTTTCTTTTTGTTTCGATATACAGTCGAACTCCTTCTCGAAGCAGATTAAGCGTGAATTCAAATCCCCGGCAACTCAAACTTCTGGACGTGGTGCGCGCGCGTGGCTCCGTCACCGTCGAACAGCTCGCCGACACCCTCGGTGTCACGCTGCAGACGGTGCGCCGCGACGTGCAGCGCCTTGCCGAAGCCGGACTGCTGGCGCGTTTCCACGGCGGTGTGCGCGTTCCAAGCTCGACGACTGAAAACCTCGCGCACCAGCAGCGCGAAAGCCTGAACGCCGATGGCAAGGCGCGGATTGCCCGCGCCGTCGCCAAGGAAGTGCCGGATAACTGCTCGCTGATCCTCAATATCGGAACGACCACCGAAGCCATTGCCAGGGCGCTGTTACATCACAAGGGTTTACGCGTCATCACAAACAACCTCAATGTCGCAGCCATCCTGAGCAGCAACCCCAACTGCGAAGTGATCGTGGCCGGGGGCGTGGTGCGCGCCCGCGACCGCGGCATCGTCGGCGAAGCGGCGGTCGATTTCATGCGGCAGTTTCGTGTCGACATCGCACTGATCGGTATTTCGGGCATCGAAGCCGATGGCTCGCTGCGCGATTTCGACTACCGCGAGGTGAAAGTGGCGCAAACCATCATCGGCCATGCGCGCGAGGTCTGGCTCGCCGCCGACAGCAGCAAATTCAACCGTCCCGCGATGGTCGAACTGGCAACGCTCTCGCAGATCGACCGCCTGTTCACCGACCAAGCGCCGCCTGAACCATTTCCGGCGCTGCTGGCCGAAGCCGGGGTAAGCTGCGACGTGGCCCGCGCCTGAGGGCGCCCCAACCCGCCCAAGCTGCCTCAATCATTTGCGACCACCGCCATGACCTACCTGCTCGCCCTGGACCAGGGCACCTCCAGCTCCCGCAGCATCGTGTTCGATGAGCAAGGCCATATCGTCGCCCTGGCGCAGCAGGAACTGCCGCAGATCTACCCGAAGCCCGGCTGGGTCGAGCATGACCCGATGGAAATATGGCGCACGCAACTCGCGACGGCACGCGAGGCATTGACCAAAGCGAAGGTCAAGGCTGGCGACATTCGCGCGCTCGGAATCACGAACCAGCGAGAAACAACCGTCGTCTGGAATCGCAAGACGGGCCGGCCCATCCACCACGCCATTGTCTGGCAGGATCGCCGCGCCGAGTTGACCTGTGCGAAGCTGCGCGGGGAGGGAAAAGCTTCCATGATCCAGGCGAAAACCGGCCTGCTGGTCGATGCCTATTTTTCCGGCACCAAACTGAAGTGGCTGCTGGACAACGTACCGCAGGCGAGGCAACGGGCAGAGCGCGGTGAACTCGCGTTTGGCACCATCGACAGCTGGCTCATGTGGCAGCTCACAGGAGGAAAACTCCATGCGACCGACGTCAGCAATGCATCGCGCACCATGCTTTTTAACGTACACGACAACGCATGGGACCCGGAACTGCTGGCGTTACTCGATATACCCGAGGGCCTGATGCCCCAGGTGCTGCCGTCCAGCGCGGAGTATGGCAAGGTGCTGCCGGAACTGCTCGGCGCGGAAATACCCATCGGAGGGGTGGCCGGCGATCAGCAAAGCGCCTTGTTCGGCCAGGCATGCTTCGAGGAAGGCATGGCCAAAAACACCTATGGCACCGGCTGCTTCATGCTGATGCATACGGGGCAGAAATTCCAGACCTCGCACAATGGCTTGCTCACCACCAGCGCGGCGCAGGTGACGAAGCAAACGGAGTACGCCATCGAAGGCAGCGTGTTTGTCGGCGGTGCCGTGGTGCAATGGCTGCGCGACGGCCTGCACGCGATCAAGGGCAGCGCCGAAGTTCAGGCACTGGCCCAAAGCGTGCCCGATTCCGGCGGAGTGATGATGGTGCCGGCGTTCACGGGCCTGGGTGCGCCTTACTGGAAACCCGATGCGCGCGGCATGATCACCGGCCTGACGCGGGGCACCACGCTCGCCCATATCGCGCGTGCGGCGCTGGAGAGCATCGCCTATCAGAGCGCCGCGCTGCTGCAGGCCATGAGCCGAGACGCGGTTGCGGCTGGCGCAGCGCCAGTAGCCGAGCTGCGCGTCGACGGCGGCGCGTGTATCAACGACCTGCTAATGCAATTCCAGGCTGACCTGCTCGGCATTCCGGTCGTTCGGCCGGCCGTCACTGAAACCACAGCCCTGGGCGCGGCCTACCTCGCGGGCCTGTCGAGTGGCGTCTATAAAAGCAAGGCGGAGCTTTCGGCGATGTGGCGCGCCGAGCGCCGATTTTTGCCGACCCTGGACGCTGGTCGCGCCGCCGAACTCATGGCCCGCTGGGAACACGCCGTCCGGCAGACCGTGCTTGAATAAACGTGATGCCCGATTTGGACGCTAGACTGCGGTCACAGATCAATTTATCCCGGCCAGGCGACCGCCCGGCTCTCCAACAGAAGCCGCCATGACTCCTTCCAACAGTGACAATATCGCCTTCATC
The DNA here is from genome assembly GCA_046714915.1 of Polaromonas sp. Classification (GTDB taxonomy): domain Bacteria; phylum Pseudomonadota; class Gammaproteobacteria; order Burkholderiales; family Burkholderiaceae_C; genus Polaromonas. Next base: position 7,698 of record JBKJZS010000613.1, read on the forward strand.
GGCGGCGGCAACATGGCCAGCGCCATTATTGGCGGCCTGCTCAAAAAAGGCGCGGCGGCGAGCCAGATCCAGGTCATCGAACCGTGGGCCGAGCAGCGCGACAACCTCAAAACGGAATTGGGCATTACCGCCCAGGCGGTACCCAGCACGGCGCTGGCAGCGGCGGGCCTGGTGGTCTGGGCTGTCAAGCCCCAGACATTCAAGGAGGCGGCGCAGCAGGCGGGCCCGCACACCCGCACAGCTTTGCACCTGAGTGTGGCTGCCGGCATACGCTCGGACAGCATCGCCCAGTGGTTGGGCACCGAACGCGTCGTACGCGCGATGCCCAACACACCGGCGCTGATAGGCAAAGGCATCACGGCGCTGTTTGCGCGCCCTGGCGTGACCGGCGCCGACCGGCAAGCCGTCGAAGCGGTCATCGCGACAACCGGCGAACACCTGTGGCTCGATGAAGAAGAGCAGCTGGACGCAGTGACGGCGATGTCGGGCTCAGGTCCGGCCTATGTTTTTTATTTCATTGAAGCGATGGAGCAGGCCGGCGTGCAGATGGGCTTGACGCCGGCGCAGGCGCACACCCTGGCGCTCGGGACCTTTGTCGGCGCTTCAGAGTTGGCGCGTATTTCCGGCGAAGCGCCGGAGGTGCTGCGCGCCCGGGTTACCTCCAAAGGAGGCACCACTTATGCGGCCCTGAGTTCAATGGAGCAGGACGACATAAAAAACCTGTTTGTCCGGGCGATGCACGCCGCGAGGCAGCGCGCCGCGGAACTCGGCGATGAGTTTGGTGCTGCCTGAAAATTTGAACAAAAACAGGTTCTATCCCATATCCCACGGGCGCAAGAAGCTACTGTTTTTATAGCAGAATCGCTGCCCTGACGGTCAGGCAC
>JBKJZS010000614.1:0-3193 GCA_046714915.1 Polaromonas sp.
GCCGCTATGACAAAACGCTGACTTGTCATTGCGGGCCTGACCCGCAATCCATGGATCCCGGATCAAGTCCGGGATGACAGTCGGGTCCGGGATGGCAAACCAGGGGCCAAGGGCTTCACTGAACCGCATTGGGGGCTATTTTTTCATCAAAGCAGCCAGACCGGCCGCCAGTTCTTCGAGCTTGGCCAGATTGTGCACCGCCAGCATGCCGTGCGCATGGGCATGCAGCACCGCCGCGCCGCGCGCCAGCGGCGCATAACCGTCAAAACGCAGCAAGGGGTTGAGCCAGAGCAGGCGGCGGCTGCGCCGGCGCAGCCAGGCCAGCTCCTGCGCCAGCTCGGCCGGCTCGCCGGTGTCCAGACCGTCCGTGATGATCAGCACAATGGTACGGCGACCGACCAGGCGGCGCGCATGCTGCTTGCGCAGGCTGGCCAGCGATTCGCCCAGTTGGGTGCCGCCGGCAAAGTCTTCAATCGCCAGGCTGGCATGCGCCAACATCTCGTCGGTGTCGGCCTGGCGAAACGCCGGGGTCAAATCGGTCAGGTGCATGCCAAAGGCAAACACATCGCGGTGGGGATGGCGCCGCGTTGCCGCGTGCAAAAAGGCCAGCAGCAAACGGGCATAACGCTCCATCGAGCCCGAGACATCGACCAGCACCAGCAAAGGCAAAGCCTGCTCGCGCCGCTGCAGCCGCGGCAGTTGCATCAGCTCGCCACAGGTAGCGGCAGCCTCGTGCATCACACCGGGCCAGTGGATGCGCGCGCCCGAAGCCCCCGGATGGCTGCGGCGCGAGGCAAAGTGCGGCAAAGGCAGCTTCACGTCGCGCGCCAGCCGCTCGACCAGGCGGTACTCGGTGGCCGACAAGGCGTTGAAGTCAGCATGCTGCAGGCGTTCGATGTCGCTGGCCGTCATGGCCGCGTCGAACTCGACCTTGTGGTCTTCAGTACTGGGTTTGGCCTGCTGGCCGAAGGCTTTTTGTGGCGCCAGCGCCTCGCGCACGCGCGGACGGCGTTTGCTGGGCTCGGCCTTGCCTTCGGCGCTGGGCAGCAGTTGGGCCAGCAGCTTGTTGGCCACTTTCGGGTCCTGGAAGTACACATCAAACAGTTCGCGAAACACCAGCCGGTCCTGCTCGCGGCTGACCATGACGGCCTCAAAGGCCGCACTCAGATCTTCTTTGTCGCCGATACCGACCACCAGCGCCGCCTCTTTGGCCAGCGCAATGCGCTGGCTGTCGATTTTCACGCCGGCGCGGCGCAGGGCGCGGCCAAAACCGGTGATGTTGTCGGCCAGTTTGCCAGCTCTGGCATCACCTAAAAGCATGGGACAGCCCTCACCCTAACCCTCTCCCAGGGGAGAGTAAATGAAGACCTGGCTTGCTCCTTCACCCTCTGGGGCTGAGGCCCGCGGCTCCGAGCCCGCATGCGCGGGCTTGGACGGGCCGAAGAGTCGCCTGCGTCTCGCACCGACACCGAGGCTGGGATGGGGACGCACGGTCAGGCCACCTCTTCAGGTTTGAGTAATTCCACCGCCATCTCGTGTGTCAGCGCCGCCACGTCTTCGCGCTGCTTGAACAAGATCCCCGCCGTGTCGGCCACGACCTCGGGGTCAACCACCAACGTATCCAGCGCCACCAGCGCTTTCGCCCATTCGACGCTTTCGGCAATGCCCGGCGCACGCTGAAAGGCGTTGCCAAAGGGCGAGCGGCGCAGCCTGTCCACAAAGCCGGCCACCTGGGCCGACAGCTGCTCGCCGGCCTGCGGCACCTGGCTCCGCACAATCGCCAGCTCGCGCTCACGGTCCGGGTAATCCAGCCAGTGGTAGAGGCAGCGCCGCTTGACGGCGTCATGGAGTTCGCGCGTGCGGTTGCTGGTGAGAATAGTGACTGGCGTCACTTCGGCACGCACCGTGCCGATTTCCGGAATGCTGACCTGGTACTCGCCCAGGTACTCCAGCAAAAAGGCTTCAAAGGGCTCGTCGGCCCGGTCCACCTCATCAATCAGCAGCACCGCGCCCGGCGCCGGCGTTTGCAGCGCCTGCAGCAAGGGCCGGCGGATCAGGTAGCGATCCTGGTAGACCTCGCGCTCCACGTCGGCCGCCTGACTGTGGCCTTCCACGGCACGCATATGCAGCAGCTGGGCGGCATAGTTCCACTCATACAGCGCCTCGCGCTGTTCCAGCCCGTCATAACACTGCAGGCGTATCAGTTGCCGCTGCAGCGCCACGGCCAGCGCCTTGGCGAGCTCGGTTTTGCCAACGCCGGGCTCGCCTTCGAGCAGCAGCGGGCGCTGCAGCTTGAGCGCGAGGAATACCGCCGTGGCGAGCCGGCGGTCGGCAAAGTAGCCGGCACCCTGCAGCGCCTGGGTCAGCGCATCAATCGTGGGCAAAGGTGTCATTCAAATCAATCTGTCGAGTTTTCATCCGCTATCAATTAAATAGCTATTTACGCACGTCAATAAAGGGCTGTAGCCAAATCTGACCAGTCAAGTACGGGCCCCGGTTTGTCATCCCCCAGATGTCATCCCGGACCCCGGAACAGGTCCGGGGCAGGCCCGATCCGGGATCCATGTCTCCGCATTCCCAGCCGGAAGCCGGGTACATGGATTGCGGGTCAAGCCCGCAATGACAGCCTGATCACGGCTCGTTGCAGACTGCATTTGTGTTCTTGCGCTTGTCGAGAAGGTCAAGCCCGCAATGACAGCCTGCTCACGGCCCGTTGGCGCCGTGAATGTCGACTACTTCAACCCGCCAGCATCTGCGCCACGCCCCGCTGCGTCTGCACGCTGATCAGGTTGGCACGGTAAGCTGCCGTGGCGTGGATGTCGCTGTTGAGATCGGTTGCGTCGATTTTGACAGCCGCCGCGGCCTCTGGCGTGAAGCTCTTGGTCAAGGCCGCCTCCAGCCCCTTGTGCCGAAAAACGCCGCTCGATGCGCCGGTGACAGCCACCCGCACACCCGCATCAAACTGGGCCACAAACACGCCGACAAGCGCAAACCGCGAGTCCGGTTGCTTGAACTTCATGTAGACCGCGCGTTTGGGGATCGGAAAGCTGATCGCCGTGATCAGCTCGCCCTCTTGCAGCGCCGTGGAGAACATGCCGAGGAAAAAGTCGTCGGCCGCGATCTTGCGCGTGGTCGTGTGAATCGTCGCGCCCAGCGCCAGCACCGCGCTCGGGTAGCAGGCCGACGGATCGTT
>JBKJZS010000615.1:0-7106 GCA_046714915.1 Polaromonas sp.
CTCTCGCGCGTGAAGATGTTTTTCTACGCTGGCGCCGCGCTGGCCCAGCCGATCTGGGACAGCCTGCACCAGACGCAGGAGGCCGAAATCGGCGAGCGCGTCGTCATGGGCACCGGCCTGGGCATGACCGAGTCCGGTCCCTTTGCCATTTTTGTGAGCAGCCACAACGTCAAAGCCGGTGACCTCGGCGTGCCCACACCCGGCCTTGAACTCAAACTGGTGCCTGTCGACGGCAAAACAGAGGTGCGTTACCGCGGCCCCAACATCACGCCAGGCTACTGGCGAGCGCCGGAGGCTACCCGGGAATCCTTCGACGAAGAAGGCTTTTTCGCGACCGGCGACGCCGTCGCATGGATCGATAGCGCCGACATTCATAAAGGCCTCAAATTTGAAGGTCGCATCGCCGAAGACTTCAAGCTCGCCACCGGCACCTTTGTCAGCGTCGGCCCCCTCCGCGCGAAAATCATCGCCGCCGGCGCACCTTACGTGCAGGACGTGGTCCTGACCGGGATCAACCTCAATGAGGTCGGTGCGCTGATTTTTCCGACCGCCGCCTGCAAGCGCCTCAGCGGCCTGGATGCCGCTGCCAGTTTGCAGGAGGTCCTCGAAAGCGCACCGGTTCAGGCCCGGTTCCAGCAGCTTCTCGACGAGCTGGCGCAGACCGCAAGCGGCAGCGCCAGCCGCATTGCCCGGGCCCATCTCATGACCGAGGCGCCTTCGATCGACAAGGGCGAGGTCACGGACAAAGGCTCGATCAACCAGCGTGCCGTGCTCAAACACCGCGAAGCGCTGGTCAGCGCATTGCACCAGGATGCGGTGGACTTCATCATCAAACCGCAACGGACCCAAGGATGAAGCGAAGGCGGGCACGGGCGCCTTGACACCCGGACCGCTTGACTGACTTGCTGATTTTCTGATTTGTTGACCCTTTACAACCAAGGAGATTTTTCCTGAATACCCGTCGCCAAAGAGTCCGCCAATCAGCAGCGGTACCCTCGCCCGCACCGGCGCACGCACCCTCGAAACCAGATGTCAAAAAAACTTCCCCCGGCGGTTGACACCATTGATACCCGATACCTGGAAAGCCTGACCGGTTATAACGCCCGGCGCGCGGCGCTGAGCGTCATCGAAATCTTTCTGGAGCGCATGGCGGTGTACGGGTTTCGACCGGTCGATTTTTCGGTAATGTCGCTGATCACCCACAACCCGGGAATCACTTCACGCCAGTTGTGCGCCGCGCTGAACATCCTGCCGCCCAATCTGGTCGGCATGATCAACGCGCTGGCGCAGCGCGGGCTGGTTCTGCGCAGGCCCCACCCCCGCGACGGCCGCGCCGTCGGCCTGCACCTGACCGCCAGCGGCCAACAACTGATGCAGGACGCAGAGCGCACAGCGCAGGAACTCGAGTCCGACGCCACGACCCGCTTGACCGCAGCGGAACGCAAGACCCTGATCCGCCTGCTGCAGAAAATCTACCTGTAATCCACAGGCGGCACGCAATCTGCAGCCCTGCGCTAGCGTGCGCCGGGCAGGGTCGCCCCAAGCAAGCACAGCCCCTTCCGGTGGGGCAGAGAGCTACACGCCAGTGAGCGAACGTGGGGCCTACCCTATTCGCCGCAACTTTTCAAGGCTTTTTGGCTGCATCGCCACACCATACGGGAGCAGCTAGCTATTAAACTAGTAGCAGTGCAAAATTTGCGCTATATTTCGCCCTGAACCCATGCTTACCGATTAACTCTCACAAAAACGTGACCAGGAGATAACCACAATGAGTGCCAAAGAAAATGCTGCCGTCGGCGAGCTGTTTGAACTGCTTGAATCACGTTACGCGTTGCGCGTGTTGTGGGCTCTGAAAGACGGTCATCCGCAAACTTTCCGGTTACTGCAGGACAGCATTGGCAGCATCACGCCCAACACCCTGAACACCCGCATCAAGGAGCTGCGCAGCGCCGGCCTGATGGGCCACGGCAACAACGGCTACATTGTCACCACCCTGGGTGCCGACCTGCTCAAGCGCCTGAATGACATGCAGGCCTTTGCCGGAAAATGGGCTGTGAGCCAGGTCAAGGCCGGCATCGTCAAGAAAAAGTAAATCACCGTTGCACCCCGAAGGACAGGCCCTGCGCCTGTCTTTCTATTTGAGGTCCGACCTGCTCTGCCGACGCTGATGTATAAAAACGGCTGCCCGCTTTTCCCCCACTTGCCCGGGCAACTATTTATTTCATGCGCTTTGAAGGGCCTCTCGCCCCGCCGCCGCCACATGCGCGCCGCGTACCGCGTTACCGACCTTCAATTCCTTGTCTTGAAAAGGGGTTTGTCGCCCCCAGCTAGCCCCCTTGTTCTTCTGAATTACTAGCCTTCGACCATGTCTGAAAATACACAATCCGAACAAAATCAAACACTTACAGGCGCGCCCAGTCCGGAAGAACTGGAAGCCGCCCAAGCCGCGAACGAAGCCGACGCACTGGCCGCCTTGCAGGCCGAACTGGCGCTGCTGCAAGCCAAAAATACCGAGTTGGCCGACAACTACCTGCGTGCCAAGGCCGAGGCCGAAAACGCCCGCCGCCGCGCCGACGAAGAGATTGCCAAAGCGCGCAAGTTTGCAGTGGAAAGTTTTGCCGAGAGCCTGCTGCCGGTCACCGACAGCCTGGAAGCCGGGCTGCAGCAGCAGGACGCAACAGCCGCGCAGATTCGCGACGGTACCCAGGCCACGCTCAAGCAGCTCCAGACCGCACTGGAGCGCAACAAGGTGGTCGCGATTGACCCGACTGCTGGCACCCGCTTCGATCCGCACCAGCACCAGGCCATCAGCATGGTGCCCTTGCCGCCGGAGTCCACGCAGGAAGCCAACACCGTGGTCACCGTGCTGCAAAAAGGCTACCTGATTGCCGACCGCGTATTGCGGCCCGCACTGGTGACCGTGGCGGCCCCGAAATAATCCCGGGCAACGACAAAGATGCACTTGAAGTATGAAAAGTTATCCACAAGTCACCAGCATAGTCATTCACAAATTTAAATGCAGTGGGCATGACAGCCGCCTGCAATCAATCAATTAACCAATCAGAAAATCTAGGAGTCAATCATGGGCAGAATCATCGGCATCGATCTGGGAACCACCAACAGCTGCGTGGCGGTGATGGAAGGTAACGTCCCCCGCGTCATTGAAAACTCCGAAGGTGCGCGCACCACGCCGTCGGTCGTTGCATACCTCGACAACGGCGAAGTGCTGGTCGGCGCCTCGGCCAAACGCCAAGCCGTGACCAACCCGAAAAACACCCTGTACGCCGTCAAGCGCCTGATTGGCCGCAAGTTCACCGAAAAAGAAGTCCAGAATGACATCGACCTGATGCCTTACAAGATCGTGCCGGCCGACAACGGCGATGCCTGGATCGAAGTGCACGGCAAAAAAATGTCGCCGCAGCAGGTCAGCGCCGACATCCTGCGCAAAATGAAAAAAACGGCTGAAGACTACCTCGGCGAGCCGGTCACAGAAGCCGTGATCACGGTGCCCGCCTACTTCAACGACGCACAGCGCCAAGCCACCAAGGACGCCGGCCGCATTGCCGGTCTGGACGTCAAGCGCATCATCAACGAGCCAACGGCGGCAGCACTGGCCTTCGGCATGGACAAGCAGGAAAAAGGCGATCGCAAAATTTCGGTCTATGACCTGGGCGGCGGCACCTTTGACATCTCCATCATCGAGATCGCCGATGTCGACGGCGAAAAACAGTTTGAAGTGCTGTCGACCAACGGCGACACTTTCCTGGGCGGCGAAGATTTCGACCAGCGCATCATCGACTTCATCATTGCCGAGTTCAAAAAAGAACAAGGCGTGGACCTGGGCAAAGACGTCCTCGCCCTGCAGCGCCTGAAGGAAGCCGCCGAAAAAGCCAAGATCGAGCTGTCCAGCAGCGCGCAGACCGATATCAACCTGCCCTACATCACGGCCGACGCTTCGGGCCCGAAACACCTGAACATCAAGATGACGCGTTCCAAGCTGGAAGCGCTGGTGGAAGAGTTAATCGAGCGCACGATTGCGCCCTGCCGCGTGGCAATCAAGGACTCTGGCGTCAGCGCCTCCGACATCCACGACGTGATCCTGGTCGGCGGCCAGACCCGCATGCCCAAGGTGCAGGACAAGGTCAAGGAGTTCTTCAACAAGGAGCCCCGCAAGGACGTTAACCCCGACGAGCCCGTTGCTGTGGGCGCCGCCATTCAGGGCCAGGTGCTGTCGGGCGACCGCTCCGACGTGCTGCTGCTCGACGTGACCCCGCTGTCCCTCGGTATTGAAACCATGGGCGGCGTGATGACCAAGATGATCAAGAAGAACACCACCATCCCGACCAAGTTTGCGCAGACTTTCTCCACTGCTGAAGATAACCAGCCTGCCGTGACCATCAAGGTGTTCCAGGGTGAGCGCGAAATCGCCTCGGGCAACAAAGGGCTGGGGGAATTCAATCTCGAAGGTATTCCACCGTCTGCGCGCGGCACGCCACAGATTGAGGTGTCTTTTGACATCGACGCCAACGGCATCCTGCATGTGGGCGCCAAAGACAAGGGCACTGGCAAGGAAAACAAGATCACCATCAAGGCCAACTCGGGCCTGACCGAAGCCGAGATCCAGCAAATGGTCAAGGACGCTGAACTCAACGCCGCGGATGACAAGAAAAAAGTCGAGTTTGTACAGGCCAAGAACAATGCCGAATCGATGGTCCACAGCGTGAAGAAATCGCTGGTCGAATACGGTGACAAACTCGATGCGGGCGAGAAGGAAAAAATCGAGACCGCAATTGCCGAAATGGAAGAAGCGCTCAAGGGCGACAGCAAGGACGCGATCGATGCGAAGAACGCTGCCTTGATGGAGGCGAGCCAGAAGCTGGGCGAAAAAATGTATGCCGACATGCAAGCTTCGCAGGCGGCGCAGGCCGGCGCGTCAGCCGGCGCCCAGGAAAATACGGCCAAAGCAGCCGCCGACGACAATGTGGTGGACGCTGAAGTCAAGGAAGTCAAAAAGGGGTAATCCCCGATGTGAGGCATGGCCTGATGCAGCGAAGCGGAATCGACGGCTCACCCCGGATTCCGCTTTGCCGCATCCGGGCTGCAAGAATCTCTCTCCCTGAACACGCAATCCCATGGCCATCAAAAAAGACTACTACGACACGCTGGGCGTTCCCAAAAACGCGAGCGATGAAGACATCAAGAAAGCCTACCGCAAGCTGGCGATGAAGCACCACCCGGACCGCAACCAGGGCGACACCGGCAAAGTGGCGGAAGAAAAATTCAAGGAAGCCAAAGAGGCTTACGAGATGCTGTCCGACGCGCAGAAGCGCGCTGCCTACGACCAGTACGGCCACGCCGGGGTCGACCCCAATCGCGGCGGCGGTCCGGGTGCGGAAGGCTTTGGCGGGTTTGCAGAAGCCTTTGGCGATATTTTTGGCGATGTATTTGGTGGCCAGCAACGCGGCGGCGGGCAGCGCGCCGGACGCCAGGTTTACCGCGGCGGCGACCTCAGCTATGCGATGGAGATCACGCTGGAGGAAGCCGCTACCGGCAAGGTCGCGCAAATTCGCATTCCCAGCTGGGAAGACTGCAACACCTGCCACGGCAACGGCGCCAAACCCGGCACCAAGGTCGTCACCTGCACCACCTGCCACGGCCATGGCGCGGTGCAGATGCGTCAGGGATTTTTCAGCGTGCAGCAAACCTGTCCACAGTGCAAAGGCACCGGAAAACTGATTCCCGAGCCCTGCGTGACCTGCCACGGCGTCGGTAAAACCAAAAACAACAAGACCCTGGAAGTCAAAATCCCGGCTGGCATCGACGACGGCATGCGCATCCGCTCCACCGGCAACGGCGAGCCGGGCACCAACGGTGGCCCGCCAGGCGATCTCTACATCGAGATCCGGCTCAAGAAACACGATATTTTCGAACGCGACGGCGACGACCTGCACTGCGTGGCACCGATCGGCATGCCGGCGGCAGCGCTGGGCGGCGAGATTGAAGTGCCAACCCTGGCCGGCAAGGCGGCCATCGACATTCCTGAAGGCACGCAAACCGGCAAGCAGTTCCGGCTGCGCGGCAAAGGCATCAAGGGCGTGCGCTCCAGCTACCCGGGTGACCTGTACTGTCACATCACGGTGGAAACGCCGGTAAAGCTGACTGAACACCAGCGCAAATTGTTCAAGGAACTGGACGAGTCCTTGAAAAAAGGCGGGGCCAAACATTCGCCGACCGAAGAGAGCTGGACGGACAAGCTCAAGAGCTTCTTTACCGCCTAGCACGGCTCGATGCCGGTCTGCAATCCGCTATTATTTTGATAGCTTCTTGCACCCATCGGGTAAGGGTCAAAGGCACTTTTTTTATGCAACAACGGCGAACTGGTCGCCGAGTGGGCCAGGCGGTAGCAGGCACACTGGCGTGTCCCCGCTCCGGGCACACGCGCAATCATTCTCATAATTGAACACTTGCCACGCGGGTCCTGATCAGCTCCGTACCGCGGGCGGACGGGAGCTGGCTTATAGTGCCGATGTACCCGTTCATCCTCCTCAGCAAAAGCCCCACCATGAAAACAAAAGCCGCCGTCGCCTGGAAGTCGGGCCAACCGCTCACCATTGAAACCGTCGATCTCGAAGGTCCAAAATTCGGCGAAGTCCTGGTCGAGATCAAGGCCACCGGCATTTGCCACACCGACTACTACACCTTGTCGGGCGCGGACCCGGAGGGAATTTTCCCGGCCATCCTCGGCCATGAAGGCGCCGGCATCGTCGTCGATGTTGGCGACGGCGTCACGACGCTGCAAAAAGGCGACCACGTGATACCGCTGTACACGCCCGAATGCCGGCAGTGCAAGTTCTGCCTGTCGCGCAAGACCAATTTGTGCCAGCTGATTCGCGGCACGCAGGGCAAAGGCCTGATGCCCGACTCGACCAGCCGCTTCAGCCTTGACGGGAAACCGATTTTTCACTACATGGGCACCTCGACCTTCAGCAACTTCATCGTGGCGCCCGAGATCGCGCTGGCGAAGATCCGCAAGGACGCGCCGTTCGACAAGGTCTGCTACATCGGTTGCGGCGTCACCACCGGCGTTGGCGCCGTGCTGTTCACGG